>NZ_JANSIK010000050.1:0-73121 GCF_047462035.1 Synechococcus sp. R5-15
ATCCGTACTGAACATATTATACATTATTTTCAGTATAGTTGAGCTTATTATTGACTAGAGTCATGCTCTATTGCACAGCTCAAAGCGGCCCTCGTCGGGCATATGCTCGAAGAATGTGTTAGGCGTCAGAGGAGCAGCGACAGCCTGGATCACAGATATAACCCCTGGTCATTCGTCAGTGGTGCGGAGCGCATTGGGGGCATCCTAACCCCGCCAGCGGGCTTTTGGAGCATCCTGTGAATAGCTCTCAGGGTGCTTGCACGGGCGGTGGGTTGTTGCGCAAAAACGGCTGTACGGCTACAAATCCCAACCCAAACGATCCAATGACTAAGACGACTGCAGCGGCCATCCAAAGTACGGCAGAGCCCTGGGATCCGTGATGTTGCTCCCGTACCCGCTGATAAATGCCGGTGGAATAGGCTGAGGAGTCTGCCTCGCCGAGATAGGGATCCGGGCCGCCCCTATCCTGCATCAACTCGTCCAGGGAAGGAACCTGGTAGCCGGTGCGGGGGTAGGGCTCGGCAGAGGTGTGGGTGGAAGGGTGGCGAAGGGAATCAAAGGAGGACGGGGCAAAGCCGTTGGATGAGAAGGAGGGGGTCTCGTTGCGGGCCTGTCGGCGCTTGAGGCGATTCAAAAAATCGTAGCTGGGAGGGGCTTCCGGTTGGCCGGGATTGGCAGTCGGGCTGTTCTGTTGGAAAGAGGCTTCAGAAGCTGCAGCAACTTGGGCAGCCTGGCCATTTGCGTCAGCAAGCCGTAGGCTGATTTGCTGCAGGCGCTTCAGGGTGTGGCCCAATTGCCCCTGGAACTCTCGGGTGATGGCAGCGAGCTCTCCAGACAACTGCTGATGCAGAGCGCGCAGGTGCTGGTTTTCCGAGGAAAGCAGGCTTACCTGCTGACGGGCAGACTCCAACTCTTCGGCCACTTGTTGATACACCTGAATCGGCACCACCCCTGGCCCCGTCTCCATTGCGGCAGGGGAGCGAAAGCCACTGGGGTTACTGTTGCTGTTGCGAGCGCCAGAGGGGCTAGAACCCCGAAAACCGTATTGCATAAATTGGGATCGACTCGGAAGGACAGGGGGCTGGGACAGCTTGACACAGAGGGATCCAAGATATCAGGGATCTCCAAGAATAGTGCTGAACACCGGCAACCTAAAGGTGTGCAGCTCTAGCTTTAGTGTAAGCCGCGATTGCTACCCCAAGCATACCGCTAAGCCTTTGGAATGGGCGATCTCTTCACAGCAATTTTTCCCGCCCACAAGCGCCATTTCCCCGCTGCTTCCAGGGAGGGCCGGCTTGCGCTGTCGTTCCCACGTCACGAATACTCTCCCACCAAGTCCGGGGAGCCTGAAGATTCGGAATCTGAGGCAGAGGAGTCCTGCAGCAGCCGCTCCAGATCCCGTCGCAGAGGTGGTTCCAACTGTTCCAGCTCATTGACAAAGTCTTTTATACCCTGAAACTGGCGATAAACGGAGGCAAAGCGCACGTAGGCCACCTCACTTAGGTGTTGCAGGCGCTCCAGCACCATCTCGCCGATGCGCAGGCTGGTTACCTCTTGGGCATCTTCCAATTGCAGTTTTTCTTCGATCTCATTGACCAGCTCTTCCATCTGTCTGACGGTGACGGGGGTTTTTTGGCAGGCACGCATCACCCCTTGCAGGATCTTGTTGCGGTTGAAACTTTCGCGGGATCCATCCCGTTTAATGACCATGATGGGCATGAACTCGATGCGCTCATAGGTGGTGAAGCGGTAGCCACAGGACATGCATTCTCGCCGCCGCCGCACACTCTGGCCACCTTCTGCCGAACGAGATTCCAAAACTCGGATTTCTTGTTTGCTGCAGCGGGGACATTTCATGGCTTGCAGTCCTTACAAAGCGACAGGTGGGTAGGAGGGTGCCTCAATTTTACCGGATGCTTAATCTTCTGGTGCTTAGACAGATTGCAAATGAGATGGACTCTGTTCGTCGAGTGCAGATTGCAAGGGATCCCACCAAGCAGCGGCTTGCGCCTGGATCTGGGCCTTCAGCTCCGGTTCCATGCGATCCAAATGGATCAATACCCATTTCATTCTGCCCAAGGGGGCTAAGAGGGATCGCTGACGCAACAGGAAGTCCCAATACAACGTATTGATGGGGCAGGCTTGTTTGCCAACCTTTTCGCTGGGATTGTAGCGGCAATGGCGGCAGTAGTCACTCATTTTGCGGATGTACTGAGCGGAGGCGGCATAGGGTTTGGTGGAGAGCATGCCCCCATCGGCAAAAAGGCCCATGCCGATGACGTTGGGCTGCATCACCCAGTCGTAGCTGTCGATAAACACATCCTGAAACCACGCTTCTACTGCCTGGGGCTGAATGCCACTGATGAGGGCGAAATTGCTGAGCACCATTAGCCGCTGGATGTGGTGGGCATAACCATGACGGCGAATCTGATCCAGGGTGTGCTGCAGACAGGCCATGTCGGTTTTGCCCGTCCAAAAAAACTCTGGCAGGGGTCGCTGGTGGCCAAAAAAGTTGTTCTGGGCATAGCCGTTGGGCATTTGGTATTCGTAGAAGCCGCGCATGTACTCCCGCCAGCCCAGGATTTGTCGGATGAAGCCTTCGGCGGAGGACAGGGGGATCCCGCCGCGATGGTAGGCTTGTTCGACGGCAGCGATGACTTCGTGGGGGGTGAGCAGGCCCAAGTTGAGGTAGGGAGAAAGCAGCGAGTGGAAAAGGAAGTCTTCCCCGGCTTGCATGGCGTCTTGCCAAGGGCCGAAGTGGGGCAGGCGCTCGTGGATGAAGTGATCAAGCACTTGCAGGGCTTGGGCGCGGGTGACGGCCCAGCCAAATCCTTCTAGAGATCCGAAGTGATGGCCGTAGTGTTGCTTAACTTTTGCGATGACAGCCTGGGTGATGGCGTCGGGGGGGAAGGTGAGGGGCTGGGGGTAGCGCATTCCGGGTTTGGGGGGATGGCGGTTTTCCCGGTCGTAGTTCCAGCGCCCGCCCAGGGGCTTGGGGCCATCCATGAGAATGCGGAAGCGTCTTCGCCCTTCGCGGTAAAAGTCTTCCAGGAGCAGGCGCTTGCGACCTGAGGCCCAGTCGATAAATTGACGAGTACTCCAGAGGAAGTGGTTGTTTTCCAAGATCAGGAGGGGGCAAGGGAGGGTGGATCTCAGATTTTCCACCTCCTCCCGGATGGGA
This sequence comes from Synechococcus sp. R5-15, assembly GCF_047462035.1. NCBI lineage: Bacteria > Bacillati > Cyanobacteriota > Cyanophyceae > Synechococcales > Synechococcaceae > Synechococcus > Synechococcus sp. R5-15. The sequence goes on from NZ_JANSIK010000050.1 coordinate 3,182, forward strand.
ATATCAGCTGGCTGCATGAGGCGGATCTGCTGCAGTTGATGCTGCTTGGCCCAGGTTTGCAGGGGCTCGGCATAGCTGTCGGCTTCCACGTAGGTGACCGGGTAGCCCCGCTGTTGCAGTTCTTGGGCAAAGTGACGCATGGCCGACCAGACCAGCACCAGTTTCTGCTGATGGTGGTTGCGGGAGCTGGCCCACCGGTGAGATTCGATGAGAATGACGGGAACTCGGTCTGGGGATAGGGTCGAGAGGGAAGCGAGGGCGGATTGCTGTGGGTGGAGTTGATCCGCAAGGATCCAAACCCCTTCTGGGCCGGCAGATGGAGCGATCATGGGATGCTGAAGCTCTCGGTCTATGGGAGGAGCGCTGAGAATGACACAGGTTGAGTTTAGCTCTGGGGGGCAAGGCCAGGTGGCAGTTGCAAGGGATCCCAATGTCTGCTGAATCTCTGCGGATTGTTTTCAAAGCATGAACGGTACAGACGAGGAGAGAGAGACATTGCCGGAGAGACCCCACAGGCCGGGGATCCCTTTCCTGCGGTGGTGGGCCGGGCTGGGGATGGTGGCCCTGCTGCTGCTGGTGATCTGGAATTCGACGGATCCCTTGCCGCCAGCCTGGGATGAGGCGCAGCATTTGTTGCAGGCGCAGGCGTTTGGGCTTCACCTGCAGCGGTTTCGCTGGGATGGGCTGTGGGGGCAGCAGTTTTTGCATTTGAACCAGCGCTACCCCCCTTTGGCCTATTGGCTGGGGATCCCCTTGGCAGTTCTACATCCGTTCAGCCGGGCGGACGGGCAGTTGCTCAACTTGGGGTTGCTGGGGGTGCTGGTTCTGGCAACGCAGCGGCTGGGACAGCGGGTCTATCGCTCTGGGGAAGTGGGCTGGCTGGCGGCGGCGCTGCTGCTCCTCTATCCGGGGATCACGGCTTTGGCCCACGTGTACATGTTGGAGTTGCCGCTGGTGGTGGCGGTGACGCTGGCGTTTTGGGCGCTGTGGGCCTATGGGGAGAAGCCTTCCTGGCGGGGGGCGGTGGGGGTGGGGGCGGGGGTGGCGGCGGTGCTGCTCACCAAGTGGACAGGGGTGCTGTTTTTGCTGCTGCCTTTGGTGGGAGTTGCAGGTCAGGCCCTCTGGCGCTCTGGGAAAGCGGTGGGGTGGTGGAAAGGGATCCCTTGGCCGGCGCGGCTGGCCCACTTGGCCTTGGGGATGGGTGTGATGCTGCTTTTGTGCTGGCCCTGGTATGGGGCCAATTGGCTGTTTGTGCTCAGCAATGGCTGGGCTTACGCCGAGACTGCCCACTACTACATCACTTGCCCAGCGGGATCCCTGTGCTGGTGGACCACCTACTTGCGCTTTCTGCCCCTGCAGATGAGCCCTTTTCTGTGTGGGTTGCCGCTGCTGAGCGGGTGGGGATCCCTGGACAGGCGAGAGGCAGTTTTGTGGGCCACCTACGGTTCCGGCTACCTTCTCTACACCCTGGTGGACATCAAAGATGTGCGCTTTACCCTACCTTTGCTGCCCCTCTTGGCGGTGTTATCAGCAGGCGGGATCCAAAAGGCTTGCCGGTGGTTGGAGGAACGCTGGGGTGCTTGGGCTTTGCAAAGGGGAGTCTGTGCAGGGCTAGTTCTGGGCTGCTTGGCCTTGGCCAATTTGGGTCGGCCCCTCACCCCAGGGGTGGCCCCTCTGTGGACGGGGATCCAGATGCGCTGGCAGGGGAAGCACCCCACGCAGGAGCTGACCCAGTGGATCCAATCCTTGATCCAGCCAGGTTTGACCACCACGCTGGGGGTTCTCCCCAACACAGAGCTGATCTCTTCCGAAACCCTCACCTACTTGTCGGCTCTTCAGCGCTGGCCGGTCACGTTCCGCGCTGCCGGGCAAACCCCCTGGCCCGAGTTGGAGCTCTCCTTGCTGGATGGGTTTGTGGATGCGGAAGGGGAACAGGGGATTATCGGCCCCTATGGCCCGACTAAGGAGCAGATCCGGCAGCACCTGCGCAGCAGCCCAGACTGGCGACAAGATCCGGCGGTGGAGTTGCCTACGGTGGGTCGGCCGCACACTTACTTCCCTCGCTTTTCAAAGGTGACGGTACAGGAGTGGCCTCTTGAAGCTGAGGAGGTGGAGCTGGTGGAGGTTGAGGCGCTGTTGGAGCTGGGGATCCCGGCCTGGAAGTTGCGCTGGCAAGGCCCAGCTCAGAACTTGGCCCAAACGCTGGTCTGGGCGCGGCTGGAAGACGGGCAAGGACGGGTTTTGGAGAAGCGGGCCTGGGTGCTGGGGCAGAATCGCCTGCAGCTCAACTCAACAGGCGGCTGGCTGGTGGAAGAGATCTTGACGCTGCCCACAACCGACTTCCCAAGAGGTGGCCTTCTCCACCTGGAATGGCAGTCGCCCAAAGGGATCCGCCATTCCCTACACCAATCCTGGAGAGGATCCCTGTCGAGCTTCCCGAAGGAGGGATCCCCCCTTGTAACGGATCCCTTGTTTCCTCTCCGCGAGGCGGCCAGAGCTGCTGCCGCTGGGGATCTGCAGGCCCTCTCCCTTTATCTCAATGCCTGGACAACCCTGCAATACCCGACTTTTTTGACGGATCCAGATCGCATCCTGGTACGGCAATTGCTGGAGAGGGAATGGCAACAGGCTGCTGCCCAAGGCCAACTGAGCCAGCAAATCCAGAGCCACTACCAACTGGGCTTGCTGTTGGCGGCGCTGTTACAACCAGAAGCAGCTCAGTTGCATTTTCAACAGATCGTCGAGCTGGATCCGGAAGACGAGTGGGCGCGGGCTTACCTGGGGTTTTTGCGAGTATTGTTCACTCACGACTTTGAGGGGATCCGGGGGTTGCGACAAGAGCTCTCGGCTGTGCTTCAGCCTCTTTGCCGGAAAGCGGATTTGGATTGGGATTTGAATTGGATTTGTGCTGCTCTTTAGCCACAAAGTCCAGCTCCATTTGAGAAACCTGGGAAAGAAGAAAGTCGGCAAAAGCTTTGGCCACCACCGAAAGACGCTTAGAGCGCAAATAGACCAAATACCAGAACCCCCGAATGGGAAACTCTTCCACATCCAAAATAGCCAGATGATGCTGCCACCCCCCCAAGGCCAACACATGCTGAGACAAAACCGAAATGCCCAATCCACCCACAATGCCCTGGCGAATGGCTTCGCTGCTGCCTATCTCCATGCGGATGTTGAGTTTCAGGTTATGCTTGTCGAAGAGCCGCTCTACAGCCATGCGGGTGCCGGAGCCGGGTTCACGGGCTAAAAAAGGTTCTTGGGCAATGCGCGCCAGAGGGATCCCCTTTTGGCCCACCAGGGGATGATGAATAGAGGCCATCACCACCAAAGGATTTTCCAGAAAAGGTTGTGCCACCACGTCCAGATCTTCTGGCGGCATCCCCATCACGTAGAGATCGTCCATGTTGTTGCTCATCCGCTCCAAAACCTGCTGGCGGTTGAGCACCCTAAGAGCTACGTCAATGCCGGGATACTGCTGACAAAATGGCCCCAGCAGACGGGGTATAAAGTATTTGGCAGTGGTGACCACTCCAATGCTCAGCCGTCCCTGCTTTAGCCCCTTCAGGTCGGCAAGGGTCATCTCGAATTGATTCAATTGTTCAAAAATCTTCTCGCAGGTTTGGTGTAAAGCTTGCCCCGCTTCGGTGAGATACAGCCGCTTGCCCACCTGTTCAAACAACGGTAACCCCACGGCTTTGCTCAATTGCTTGATCTGCATGGAAATCGTGGGTTGGGTCAGGTAGAGCTCTTCGGCAGCGCGGGTAAAGCTCAGGTGGCGGGCGGCAACCTCGAAGATTTGCAGTTGATGCAGGGTAATGGCCTTCATGGACAATCAAGAAAAGCTAAAGGTTTACTACTAAATCATAAGCGCTAATCTATGCCTTTTGGCGAGATCCCCATGAGAGCCTGGCTGACGGTCACAGTGGCGAAAGGGGCAAAACCGAAGAGCAACCCCCTACCACTCGGACTTAAGGTAGAGATCGACCAAGGGATTGCGCCGGTCTGGGCACAGGCGGCTGTTTTTTTTCAATAGCCGCTCTCTGGGCAGGAGAAGAGTACGATCGCAGACATTCTCGTGGAGGTTGAGAGTGCTAAGACTGCCAAAAAACAAAGGGAGCCGCTGGCTTGCGGGTGTGCTGGGCGCGCTGATGTTGCTGGGATCCGGAATCACGGCCCAGGCTCAGTTCTTGTGGCCCGGCCATTCCCTTTTCCCCAGCTCTGGTTCCGTAGACAGTGCGGAACAGAGGGGATCCCACTTGGCTGCTCGGCTCGACGCCTACTGCCGACAGCCGCCCGAGGAGGTAGCGCGCAAGGCTCAACTGCGCCAGCAGGCTGCCCAGTCGAATGCTGCTTGGGCCGAGTACACCCAAGTTTTGGCCGAACATGGCGCTGCCTTGATCGCCTGCCGCAGCCAACGCTGGCCCCAGATCCAGGCCATCTGGGTACGTCTGCATCCCTGTGATGCCAATCCGGGCGTGTTGGATCAGGTGTTCGACCAAGTGGTAAACCTGGGCTACAACCGCGTCTTTATCGAGACCTTTTACGATGGTCGCTCCATTTTGCCGGATGGCGCAGGGGGGATCTGGCCCAGCCTACAGCCCAACGCCGACTTGTTGGATCTGGCTCTGAAGGCGGCGCGACGCCGCGGTTTGTCTGCTTATGCTTGGGTGTTTTCCCTCAATTTCGGTTACAGCTACGGACAACGGCCCGATCGACAGGTGGCCCTGGCCCGCAACGGTCGCGGCATCACCACCGTCTTGGATCCCGCTACAGCCCTTTCGGAAGACCTGGGCAGTCCTGGCGAGGTATTTGTGGATCCCTTTCATCCCCTGGCACGGCGGGATTTTGCCGAGTTAGTCCGCCGCATTCTACAGCGACAGCCAGATGGGATCCTTTTCGACTACATTCGCTATCCGCGTGGCTCAGGGGGATCCAGCGTGGCAGCCACCGTCCGAGACTTGTGGATTCATGGAGAGGCCGCCCGGAAAGCCTACCTCAATTTGGCAGAAAACCCGGCGGGTCGGGCATTGCTGGAGAGCTACCTAAGCCAGGGCTACATTGCAGTGGCAGATGTTCTCCATCTGGATGCCACCTATGCCGAAGAGCCCAGGTGGCGGCAGCCAGGGGATCCCTGGCCCAGCCCGACCGAGAAATGGGCGCTTTCCCCAGAGTTACTGGACTGGGCTGCCCAAGACATGGCCAGCAGGAATTGGCAGGGGGATCAGCTTTCCTCTGCAAAAGATTTACCAGAGAGTCTGGAGAAACCGGCGGATTCCAGTTCTGAGGCAGCAGCACCAACTCCTGCCCCTTCCCCCACCCCCAGCGCCGCCGTTCGCCAAGAACGTTGGCAGCAGCAGCTTTGGCAGCTGAGCGTCGAGTTTGCCCGCTACGGCGTTCTCGATTATCTACAGCAGGCCGCCCAACCCGCCCAGAGGCTGGGGATCCCGGTGGGGGCTGTCTTCTTCCCAGAAGGCAACCAAGCAGTAGGAGAAGGGTTTGACGCTCGTCTGCAACCCTGGGACCGCTTTGATCCGGGTATGGAATGGCACCCAATGGCCTATGCCAAGTGCGAGGATAGCTCCTGTGTGGCGCAGCAAGTGGAGCAGGTCCTGGCTGTGGCCTCTCCCCAAACCTTTGTCTGCCCGGCCATTGCCGGTCTATGGGGACAAGCCCAGCGGCAACGCCCCAGCCTGGAAACCCAAACAGCAGAGCTGGCCCGCCGCTTCCCGCAGTTGCCCTGTGTGAGTCACTTCGCCCTCTCCTGGATCGAGCCGGAGCTGGAGCGCAGCCGTCGCACCTGTCAACTCTAACGCCCATCCCAATCTGAAAGTTAGGAATTCTGAACTTATGAGCCCTGAGCAATTTGATCTGATTAACCGCCTGTTTCAACTGACCTTTCAGATCGGGGATCGCTTGGGCTGTGAATCCTCAGATCCTGCTCAATTGTTGCTGACCAACCGGCCCAGCCTGGAATCCAGTTGCACATTCTTTCCTTCCGATTTCACCTACGAAGCCTTGGATCCCCAAGTGTGGGCCGACTACATGGCGGAAGTTCCGGCCTTAGCGCAGATGGCGAATATTTTGCAACCTTATCCTTTCACCTGTGGCATTTATCGCCAAGACGAGGTTTCGTGGTGGATTTGCGCCTTTTGGGCAGCCCAAGAGGACTTGGGAACCAACTTGCTCTTGCGCGCCCACAGAGTCGAAACTTAGGCGCTTGAGCCCTATCTCCTCTCCCTCATCGAGACGGGGATCGGCGTTACCGGAATCAAAGGGGCTGATAGCAGTCGTGGTTTTTATTACCATCTATTTCAACTGATCGCGCTAGCGGGCCAGAGGCCTTAGCAGGAAGCAACCGGTCGTTTGTTTCACCTTGACGGTGAGATAAATGACTATGCGTTGTGGAACGGTTTATTGCAATTGACCTACTCGCGACCGCTATAGCTGGCTTCCGCCCAGAGCGTGAGCTGGGGGCCTTACGGCACTCCTTCGTAAATCACATAGACTCCGGCGCGCTCAGGCCGAGAATGCCGGTGAGGACGTTAAACAAAACCTGCTGCGTGGCCTGCACCAATTGGATGCGGGCTTGGGCCAAAAGGGGATCCTCTTTCAAGAGCGGCAAAATACGGCAGTTGTCGTAAAACTTGTTGAAATCGGCGGCGATGGCTTCTGCATAGCGGATGATCTTGTGGGGAGCGCGCTCTTCGGCAGCGGCGATCAGCTCATCCGGCAAGGCCAACAAGCGCAGCAGCAGGGCCCGCTCTTCTGGCTCTTTGTAGGGCAGTTTTTGTTGCTCCGTCAAAGGGACTTTGTTGGTCAGTTCAACCTTTTCTTCTTCCTGTAGCCGCCGCAGCAGAGTGCAACAGCGGGCATGGCTGTAGTGAACATACACGACCGGGTTATCGAAAGTTTGTTTGACGGCCAAATCCAAATCGAAGTTGATGGGGCTGTCCATGCTGCTGCTAAGCAAAAACCAGCGGGCTGCATCGACCCCCACGCCAATTTCTGGATCTTCGATCAGGTCATTGAGTGAGACAAAGTTGCCGGTGCGCTTGGACATGCGCACTTCGGTTTTCTCACCGGTTTGCGGGTCGGTTTTGAACAATTTGACAAATTGTCCAATCAAGATTTCCAGCTTGACATCTGGGCTGAAGGCACCCACCGCCGCCTTTAAGCGGCCGATATAGCCATGGTGATCCGAGCCAAGAATGTTGATCAGCCGGTGATATCCCCGCTGCACTTTATCCCGGTGGTAGGCAATATCGGCGGCTAGATAAGTGAACGAACCATCGGCCTTTTGCACCACCCGATCCTTGTCGTCGCCAAATTCTTGGGTTTTGAAATAGACGGCCTCTTCGGCCCCTGGCTTGGGATCCTCACCCCGCGGCGCTTTGGCTTTGTAGAGAAAGCCGCGCTCTTGCAGCTCCTGCAAAGCTTGCTGGATGGCGCTCAGGCCTGTCTGGGGATCGGGGGTGTGCAGGCGGCGCTCGCTAAACCAGTGATCAAACTCGGTGCGTAGTTGTTGCAGGGTCTGCTTTTGCCAGGCCAGCATTTCCCCATAGGCAAAATCGGTGTACTCCTCTAGGGTGGTGGGCAGAGGGCGGATCCCGGCCTTGACCTGACCCAACAGCCGCCGGGCAATATCGACCAAGTAACTGCCATGGTAGGCATCTTCGGGCAGAGCCACCTCTTCCCCCTGCAGTTGCCGCACCCGCACCTCCAGAGACTGGCCCAAGAGCCGCATCTGGTTGCCGGCATCGTTGATGTAAAACTCCCGCTCCACCTGGTGGCCCGTCCAGTGCAGCAAGTTGGCCAACGTAGAGCCAACGGCAGCCCAGCGCCCATGGCCGACGTGCAAAGGCCCCGTCGGGTTGGCGGAGACAAACTCCAGCAGAATGCGCTCAGGATGGGGAATGGCTGTTTTGCCGAAGTTTTCTCCCAGATGCAGCAGCTCTTGCAAGCGCTTGGCCAAAAAGGGATCCCCCAGCCGGAAGTTGAGATACCCTCCTCCCGCCACCTGAGTTTCGATGTCCGGCAGATCCAAGTGTTTTTGCAGGGTTTGGGCGATCTGGGCCGGTGCTAGGCGGCAGAGCTTGGCCATGCCCAGGGGGGTGGGACAGGCGTAATCGCCGTAGCGAGGGTCGCTGGGGATCTGGATCACGGGGGCAATCGCTGTGGCTTGCTGGGGGGCCAGGGATCCCAGTTGCCCCGCCTCTGAGGCCCGTCGAATGCTCTCGGCTACGGCGGCGGTGAGAAACCGAATCAGCGAGGTGGATACGGGTTGAGTGGCCATGGCTGTTCGTGTCGGCAGACGTCGAGAGAGGTTCCAGGGATGCCTGGGGCAGTAAAAGCATCATCATATCGACAGCCAACCGGCTCTGACAAAATCTGACAAAAGAATAGATGCTCCTCCAGCCAAACTTTGCTTTTGCTCGCCTGCTTTGCGAAGATGGCTCTGACAAATTGACGGGACAGAGCTTTAGGCCAAGCTTTTGGGTACAAAGTATCACCGAATACAAAAGTTTAACTCTGCTTTGCTAAGTTGTTTGGCGGTAATGCTCGCCTTCCCGCTTGCGGATTTCTGCTGAGACAGCTGCTGTGGAGTTTACTAGTATGTCCATCCCGAAATCGTCGCGTCGTCAATTCCTTCAATCTGCTGCTGCGGCTGCCTCTTGGGTTGCCGTTGGAGGGCTAAAGGCGAGGGCTCAGAGCCGCGGGCCGCTTCTGGTTTCCCAGGGACTGACGCCCCTGAAGTTTACCCTCTCTTGGTTGCCCTCTTCGATGGATACCCCCCTTGTAACGGCGATCTTGAAGGGCTACTTCGCCGAAGAGGGGCTGGAGGTCACCTACGAGCGCGGCTATGGCTCCGCCGATTCCATCACCAAGATTGCCGCTGGCCAGTACGACCTGGGAGAAGGGGATCCCTACTCCATGATCGAGTTCAATGCCAAAAATCCGGACGTGCCCTTGGTAGCGATCTATGTCCACTTCAATCGCTCTCCCTTTGGCATCTACACCTTGAAAGATAAGGGCATTGGGGAGCCGGCCCAACTGGCGGGCAAGAAGCTAGGAGCACCGGCAGGGGATGCGCCGCGTCGGCTCTGGCCGGTCTTTGCCAAGCAAGTCGGCATCGATCCGGGGTCGGTGGAGTGGCTGACCATGGAGCCACAGTTGCGCGAACCTTTCCTCATCCAAGGTCGGGTGGATGCAATCAGCGGCTTTATGACCTCAGCCATGCCCAATCTGGTGCGGGGCGGCGTCAGCTTGGAGGACATCACGGCTTTCCTTTACAACGACTATGGCCTTGAGCTGTACGGCAATGCGCTCATCACTCGTGTGCAATTGCTGCAGGAAAAACCGGAGCAGCTCAAAGCTTTTTTGCGGGCGTATGTTAAGGGTTGGCAAGACACCATCCGCGACACCGATGGCAACATGTTGGCCCTTCTGGACAAAGCCAAAGCCGAGGGGCAGGTGCTGGATATGGCAACTGAGAAATTGCGCCTCGCCCTGGCCATGCCGCGCCTGTTTGTTACCGATGAGGTGCGAGAAATTGGCTTGGGGGATGTGGTGCCCGCGCGTATGGAAACCTCAATTGCTCAGGTGGTGGATGGCTTTGGCTTGTCTAGCAAGCCCCCTTTGAAGAAAGTGTTTGACAACAGCCTGCTTCCCCCAAAATCCGAGCGGATGATCGGCTGATCTGGATGATCCGGTACCAACTTTGAGGCCTCTGTCTGTTGACTTTTGCAGACAGCTAGCCCTTCCTGCCAGCTGGTCAACTTTTCTCGATGACCGGTGAGAGACGTAGCTCAAAGGCCTACGGCCCGCTGTCGCGATTGGCTCTGTCATCCAAGCGAGATATTCCCAAAGCTTGTCCTGTTCACAGGAGGGAGCCCAAATTTCTCTTGAGGGGAGAACCGCAAGCGACCCAGAGCAGTGAGGAAATATCTCAAACTTTGTTTAAGGTTACTTAAACTTGGGAAACCAATGTGCTGGGAAAGGCAGCTTATGAGGGCTTAATGCCGGGGTGGCTTTTCCGATCCCGAAAAAAAGCTGAATAAGTGTGTGGCGCCCAGGGATCCCTTTTAACCTGGAGGGGATCACTAGGGAGTTTAGGCCCTTGGAAACTTTTGTTCTGATTAAGCAAGTTCCCGATCAAAACGCCAAGGCCGGCATCAACAGTGACGGCACGATCGATCGCGCCAAGGCCAAGCGGATGTTAAACCCTTTTGATCGCTATGCACTGGAAGCAGCTCTGCAAACCAAACGGCAACACGGGGCGAGAGTAACGGCAATTACAATGGGGCCACCCCCGGCCATTGAGGTGCTCTACGAGGCCATTGCCCACGGGGTGGATCGGGGTATTTTGATGACCGACCGCCGCTTGGCCGCTTCCGATACCCTAGCCACTGCCTATACTCTGGCCCAGACGGTTCGCTATGCTGGCCGGCCCGATGTGATCTTCTGCGGGCTCCAGACCACCGACGGCGATACGGCCCAGGTGGGGCCGCAGTTGGCGGAGCGGTTGGGGATCCCTCAGGTCACCTATTGCGAAGCCTTCGAGATTCGGGATGGGATCCTGGTGGCGCGGCGGGCCATCGAAGGGGGATCCCAAATCGTAATGGTGCCCCTGCCGGTTTTGATTACGGTGGCCAATTCCGCTCGGCGTTTGGCCTACCCCACTCTACGGGGTGTGCAGCGGGTGCAGCGGCTAATGCGGGATGAAATGGCACGGGCCGAGGCAATCCAGATCCTCAACTTGGACGATGTGGGGGCAGACCCGGAGCGCTGCGGTCTCAAGGGATCCCCAACCATCGTGGCTGCCACCGAAAAAGTGGGGGAAATTGGCGGCAACTGTCAGATCTTTCAAGGGCAGTCCGTCCCCCAACTGGTCAACCAACTAACTCAGGCCGTTGACCTCTCCCGCTACGCCGCAACCTCCTAGATCTTTACATCTTGCGTCCCACCGGCCCCCCATCGCCCCTCAATCATCACTGTCTGATCATCGACCCCAGGCCAGCTGGCTGCGGTGAAAAGTTGACCCAGAAGGACTCTGCTGACATCGTCGCAACCCCAACCCGATTCAATCCCGATCTCAACCTAGGAGTCACAGTTTTATGGATCGCAAGCGGATAGTGGTCTTCGCCGAGCAGGTGAACGGGGAACTGCAGCCCATTGGCTTAGAGTTGTTGGGGGCCGGGCGGCGGCTGGCCGATAAGCTGGGAGCCACCTTGAGCGCTCTTGTGCTTGGATACAACATTGCCCACTTGCCCCCAATTCTGATCGGCCACGGGGCAGATCAAGTCTTCATCGCCGATCACCCCGAGTTGGCCGAATACCGCACCCTGCCCTACCGCCGGGTGATCACGGACTTGATCAAAAGCTGGCCCCAACCACCCCACACCATCCTGCTGGGATCCACCACCACCGGGCGAGATCTGGCCCCTCGCTTGGCCGCCCATCTGGAGACCGGCCTGACCGCTGACTGCACCGAGCTGGACATTGGCCCCTTCGAGTACACCAATAGCAAAGATCCGAGCAAGTCTGGCCTCTTCCCCGACTGCCTTTATGCCATCCGGCCCAGCTTTGGCGAATCTCTCAAGGCCCGCATCCTCGGCCCGTGGAAAAACCCGCAAATGGCCACGGTGCGCCCAGGGGTGATGGTGCCTCTGCCCTGGGATGGATCCCGCCAGGGGGACGTGATCCCGGTGCCGGTCAACTTGGATCCCGGCGATCTGCGCCTGCAGATTGTGGAAACGGTGCGCAACCTGTCCCAGGCGGTGGATCTCACCCGCGCCAAGGTGATCGTTTCCGGCGGCTACGGGCTGGGATCCCCAGAGGGATTTGAGCTGTTGAAGGAGTTGGCCGCTTGTTTCCCCAACAGCGCCGTCGGCTCCTCCCGCAAGGCCGTGGATTCTGGGTGGATCCCCTATGCCCACCAGGTGGGCCAAACCGGCAAGACCGTCCGCCCCCAGCTCTACATCGCCTGCGGCATTTCTGGGGCCATTCAACATCGCGTGGGCATGGACAAATCCCAGACGATCATTGCCATCAACAAAGACAGCGCCGCTCCTATCTTCAAATTTGCCCACTACGGCATTGTCGGGGATCTCTACCAGGTGGTGCCGGAGCTGATCCGGCAACTGCGACAGAGACAGGAGGAGCTCCGAGAAGGCGCCGAGGGCCAGCCTTTCCAGAGCCTCGGCGAGCGGATCCCAATTTTGCAGAGTCGATGAGAGATGGTTGGCAAAAACGCTCTCAGTGCAGGGCCATTGTCAGCAGCCCCTGCTGCCCCAGCAACACCTCCCGCAACAGGGTAACCAGGCCCACCCAAACCACAGGGGCCATGTCCACACCTCCCAGAGGCGGGATCAGGCGACGGGTCGGGCGCAACAGAAACTCCGTCAGGCCGACCACCAACGAGTAGGGCAACCGAGAAGTATCCAGTTGCGGATACCACGACAGAAAGATGCGCAGCACAAACAGGAGGGTGTAGAGCGCCAACAGTGGGCCAAGCACCCAAGAGGTGAGAATTGGCAGCATAGGTTACTCAAAGAACAGGTTTACTGGTGGCAGTTCTCTCCATTCTGCTCTAATTGGGAGGGTCTGCTGGAGTCCAGAGATACCTCGGGGAATGCAGGCGCTCGGCCCAAGTCAAACCCCAACTTTTTTAAACTTTAACCCTCTTCCCGAAAATGGCCTTACCGGCGGGGCAGCAACAGTTAAAGACTAGCGTCATAATGGACGTATCTTGCTGGACTGCAGGCAGGGATCCCATGCAAGGAAAACTACAAGAGATCGATATCCGCAGCATCCTTCAGCTCATCGAGCTGGGCCAGCGCACCGGTGAGCTTTTTGTAGAGGCCAGCCCCTCTGTCTACTGGTTTGTCTTCTTCCTGAATGGGCGGATTATCTACGCCTCTGAAACGGAAGGGAACATTGCCCGCCTCAGAGACTATCTGCACCGCTTCAAGCTGGAAGCCGCCCTGGAGGAAATTCAAATTCCCCACAAAGCCGCGGTCAACGCCCCCGAATACAACCGCCTCTGGTCTTTGCTGGAAAGCCACAAGCTCAACCCCAACCAGGGCAAGCAAATCCTGCTGGGCATGGTGCGGGAAGTCCTCTTCGACCTGCTCAGCCTCCACCAGGGTTCCTTCATTTTTGAGGCCGGATCCCCCCTGGCCCCCCAATTGACCACCTTCCCCGTTACCCCCCTGCTCACCGAGATCGTAGCCCAAGTGCAGGAGTGGAAAAAGCTGCACCCCTACATCCAAGCTCCCAACCAAGCTCCCACCATCGTCAACCCCCTGCCGCTCCAGCAAAACCTGCCCGCCCCCGTCTTCAAAGCCCTGAGCGAGTGGTCAGACGGCAAAACCAGCATTCGCCAGATGGGTCGCTACCTGGGTCGAGACACCCTGGCGGTGGCCAAGGCCATCTATCCCTACGTCCGCCAAGGGGCCATTCAACTGTCCGAGCCCGTCTTGATCGCGGAGCCCAAGCCCAGCCGTCCCCTCAAACCCAGCGATAAGCCCAGCCACATCCTTTGCATCGACGACTCCATGGCCATCCAAAAAACCGTAGAGTTCATCCTGCAAAACGAGGGCTACCAGGTTACCACCATCGGCAATCCTCTCAAAGCGCTGGGACAGGTGTTTCTTCTCAACCCCGACATGATTCTCTGCGATGTGGCCATGCCCAAGTTGGATGGGTATGAGCTGTGCGCCATGTTGCGCAAATCCAGCCAGTTCCGCGAAACCCCCATGATTATGCTGACCGGCAAGGATGGTTTTACCGACCGGATTAAGGCCCGCATGGCCGGAGCGAACGAATTTTTGAGCAAACCCTTTGCGGAAAAGGAGTTGTTGACCATTGTCGAATCCTACGTGGGCCCTCCCCCCAAACGGGGCGGTGGCGAATAGGCGTTGGGGTAGCCAAAATGTTGGCACAGAAGACTATAGGCGAAGTACTGGACAGAAGAGTGGCCTCACCGAAACAATAGGGGTAGCATGGCCGGCCCGGAGCCAGGGAGCCAGGTGAGGTTACAAGAGCAAACCTCAGTCAAAGCAGCCCGACGGTTGCGCGGGAGTGCAAAAGGAGCAAGACGGCGATGAGCAAAGTGCTGGTGGTGGATGACAACCGTACCTACCTGGAGACCATTTCCAGCTTGCTTTCCGAGAACGGTTTGGAAGTCTCCACAGCAACAGACGGCGTAGAGGCAATGGAGTGCATTCGCCAGCAGAAGCCTGATGTGGTGGTGCTGGATATTGTCATGCCGCGCATGAACGGCTACGAGGTATGCCGGGAAGTGAAGGGGGATGAAAGTACCAAACACATTCGCATCGTCATGTGTTCCACCAAAGACCAGACCTTTGATATCGAGTGGGCCAGGCGCAACCAGGCGGATGCCTATGTAACCAAGCCCTTTAAGCCCCAAGAGCTCCTGGCGACCATCAAACATCAATTGCGGGAGATGAATCGGAAATGAGTCGCGTTTTGGTGGTGGAAGATAGCCAATCCCAGCGGGAGATGATCAGCAAGCTGCTGCAGGAAAACGGCTTCGAGGTGATGACTGTGGAAGACGGGGTGGAGGCCGTAGAGGCGGTGAAGCAAAACAAACCCGACCTGATCGTGCTGGACATCGTCATGCCGCGCATGAACGGCTATGAGGTGTGCCGTCTTCTCAAGGCCGACCCTCTCACCCAAAAAACGCCCATCGTCATGTGTTCTTCCAAGGGCGAAGAATTTGACCGCTACTGGGGGATCCGCCAGGGAGCGGATGCCTACATTGCCAAGCCTTTCCAGCCCCAGGAACTGGTGGGTACGATTAAGCAATTACTGAGAGGCTGAGAGCTGCCCCTTCTGCTTCCACGCCTTTCGGTAGGTCCTGAGAACGACTCTGCGTTTTAAGCAGGGAGGGGGGCGGGATCAACAGTCCACAAGACTATCCATGCGGGGGAGCATCATGCTGGGGGATCTGGATTTATTGATGGGGGATGAGACCCAAGAGTTGCGGGAGATGGAGGCTCCCGAAGGTGAGCTATTCCTAAAGTTCAAGATTGCCACCGGGGAGGAATTTGCGCTGCCAGCGGTATCGGTTGTGGAGGTGATGAGCATTGGCCCAGAGAAAATCACCCCCATGCCCAATGTGGCCCCAGTTTTGCTGGGCACGCTGAATTTGCGGGGCGAGATCATCTGGGTTGCAGACCTGGGGCAATTTTTGGGGATCAGCCCGCCCCTGAACATCGACCGAGCCGAGATTCCTGTGGTGGCCGTGATGGATCAACAGGATTTGCTCATGGGCTTGGCTGTGGATTTAATTGTAGGCATGGAGTGGCTGAAGACTGAATTGGTGCGGCCTGCCCTCACGGCTCCTGAGTCCATGGCTCCTTTTTTGCGAGGGGAATGGGTGGTGCCCGGAACGGGATCGCGCTTGCCATTGCTGGATCATTCGGCCATCCTGCGATCCAATCGTTGGGGTTGACAGACGGCCCCCTGGGAGCTCAGCGGGAGGAAAGTGTATAGTTCCTATCAAAGATCCAAGCTAACTCCAGCCACAATGGGGAAAGTTGGACCAAATCTATCCCCTACCGATGCGTGTCGAGGCTGTTGAGGGTAAGCCCTGAGACGGCGGCAGAAAGGCCCACTCTTGCTTGACTGAATGTGGAAAAGGGGGGATAGCCTGCATCCATGGGGTTTTGAGGTGTTGGGGGCGTTCCGTTTGCATCTGTGTTGACGCGTGAACAGAGGTAGGCAAGCAGTGAAGGGAGGATCCATGGTTCCGAGCGCGAACAGTCAGAGAGACTACACCGATGCGATGGCCGCCTTTTGGCAGGGAGACTACGTCCGGGCGGTGCGGTTGTTCAACCAAGTGGCCGCTGCTGAACCGCAAGATACTGCTGTCAAGCTGCTGCTGGCTTTGGCACAAAAACAAGCTGGGCAGTTGTTGGAAGCTCGCCAAACCTACAACACCATTTTACAAACAGCCAGTGATCCCGATGAGCTGGAGTCGGCCCGGAAGGGTCTAGAAGAGCTGTTGCAAATGGCACCGGAGCTGGCGGATCTTCCCGATTCCCCAGAAGCGGACGAGTTTCGCTCTCCAGATGAGTTTGCCCGTGGGTCGGATGCCTTTTCGGAAGAGGCTTTCTCTGCTCCCGATCCCTTCTTGCAGTTCGAGGAGATGGGGGAAGAGGAGGCGGATCCCATTGCTCAGAATCCCTTTCCACTGGAGGCAGACAGCCTTGGCAGCGATTTCATGGGGGAAGAGAGATTCAGGGATCCCTTGGAGACCGGGCTGCAAATGCCGGAGGCTGATCCGCTGGGTTTATCTCACCCGATGCCGACCCATCCTCGGGTAACACCACCGGCCCTCTCGCGACGGGCAGGCTTGGAAGAGGGCGGGCCTCAAACCGATCCGGTGGTCGAAGATGACTTTGCCTTCCTCAACGAGTTCGATCGAGAGCATCTGGAAGCCCTAGAAGGCGACTCCGACTCCATTACGCAGTTGGCCGGCGATGCCGATTTTCCCGATGAGATGGGCTTCTCCCTGCCCGGTCTTGAGGAAGAGGAGGGGGGATCCCTGGAAGAAGGCCTGCCGACCGAATTGGCTGCCCCCATGAGTGAGCCGATCCCTGCCCCCGATGAAGATACTGCCAGTCCCGGCTCTGCCCTCTTCGAGCTTGACGAGCTGGACAGCTTGGATGGTGAACTTGCCGGCATGGATGGCGGTGAGCCGGTGGGGGCCTTCCGCCCAGATGAGGGGGCGATTGGGGGGATGGGCCCAATGGCGGAGACCGGCAGCGGAGCGGCCCAAGTTCTGCTGCCCACGGCCTCCCTCCCTATTCCCAGTGTAGGTGAACAAGGGGCAAGAACCTCTGCTGGGATCGCCAACCGACCGATTGCGGATCGGCAATTGGCCATAGCGCTTATCCAAGGAGCGGTGAGCTTGGCTGCCGGGCTGGCGATTGGCCTTGGGATCCCGGCCAACGGGGGAGCTCGCTTGATTGCCGGGGTGATCGGAGGTGGGGTGATCGGCACAGGAGCAGGGGTTATCCTCGGGGCCAGCAGTGCCAAACAAGTTCGCTCCACCGCCCAAGAGCTGGCCAGTCATTTTGCCGCCTTGGCCCAGGGGAATTATTCAGTACGAGCCACAGCCAACACCCACGATGAGCTGGGGCGCTTGGCCGACAGCTTTAACCAGATGGCGGCTGCCATCGAAGCCAACTTCACCGAACTGAACCAGCGGGCTGCCGAGCAAGGGCAAGCTAAGGAAGACCTACAGCGCCAGGTGATTCGCCTGCTGGACGACGTGGAAGGGGCTGCCCGTGGAGACCTGACGGTGCGGGCAGAGGTGACTGCCGACGTGCTGGGGGCTGTGGCCGACTCCTTTAACCTGACCATTCGCAGTCTGCGAGACATTGTCAGCCAGGTGAAGCGGGCCGCCGCCGCCGTGAACGATGCCGCCTTGCAGAACGAGGACTTTGCCCGCAGCCTCTCTGCCGACGCCTTGCGCCAGGCGGAGGAGATTTCCAACTCCCTCAACTCCATTCAGGAGATGACGGACTCCATTCAAGAGGTGGCCAGCAACGCCCGCGAAGCGGCCAACGTGACTGCCCAAGCCACAGAAGCAGCCGCTCGGGGTGGAGAAGCTGTGGATCGCACGGTGAGTGGCATCCTGGAAATTCGCGAAACCGTGGCAGAAACCACCCGCAAAGTGAAGCGATTGGCGGAATCCTCGCAGGAAATTTCCAAAATTGTGGCTTTGATCTCTCAAATTGCCTCGCGCACCAACCTGCTTGCCCTCAACGCCAGCATCGAGGCGGCACGAGCCGGGGAATCGGGACGGGGCTTTGCCATCGTGGCCGATGAGGTGCGACAACTGGCCGACCGAGCTGCCAAAGCCTCGAAGGAGATCGAGCAGATCGTGTTGCAGATTCAATCGGAAACCGGCAACGTGATGACGGCTATGGAAGAAGGCACCCAACTGGTGATCGAGGGGACGCGGCGGGCCGAGCAGGCCAAGAACAGCCTGGACGAGATTATCGAGGTCAGTCGCCGGATCGACGAGTTGGTGCGGGCGATCTCTCAGGCCACCGTGCAACAAACGGAAACCTCTCGCTCTGTGGCGCAGGTGATGCAATCGGTGGAGTTGACCGCCAACGAGACCTCTAAGGAGGCGCAGAAGGTGGCAGCTTCGCTCCAACAGTTGGTGAGCATCGCCCGCGAGTTGCAAACTTCTGTCGGTCGCTTCCGGGTTGGGGATGAATGAGCAAATCTGCTGTTTTGAGGGCATTCTAGGGACAAGGATCCCTATGCAGGAGACGTTATCGATCCTTAGCAAATGCCACTGGGATCCCCCTGTTCCGACTTTTGGCCGGACTCTTCGCTCAGGCGAGCCTCAATCTGTCCGGTCTGCTATTACTGATGCATACCTGTGGGCTGTAGGAAGGGCCTCCTGCCATGAATGAAGAAGCACAAAAGCGGATCCTCAGTTATTTCATCGAAGAAGCCCGCGACCACTTGGCAACGATTGAACAAGTGCTCCTCAGCTTGCGGGACAGCATGAGCGATCCCGAGCTGATCAACGAGCTGTTTCGAGCTGCTCACTCCATCAAGGGGGGAGCTGCCATGCTGGGCCTCACCAGCATCCAACGGACGGCCCACCGCATGGAAGATTTTTTCAACATCTTTCGCTCCCGTCCAGGCGGAGTGCCTGTCGACCAGCACCTGGAAACCCTGCTGCTGCGGGCTTTTGATGGGCTTTCGATGTTGTTGGAGGAGCTGCAGAGCCCCCGCGGCCTCACCCAAGAAGTCAGCAACACCACCCTGGCGGAACTGGAGCCGGTTTTTCAAGAGACCGAAAGGCACATTCAAAATCTTCTTGGCGAGGGCACTGTTCCCAGCCTTGCTCCAACTCCCGTCTCGTCGCCGGCGGTTCGCACCCTACAGCAGGACATGGCGGAGGTGGTGCCGCAGCAGTTGCGCCAGATGCTGGAGCTGTTTAAACAACGGGATCAGCCAGATGTCCGAGAGCGCTTGGCAGCGGCGAATGCCGTTCTCAAGGAGATCGGACAAGTTCATCATCTGGCGGGCTGGCAACAGTTGACGGAAACTTTCGAGCAAGCTCTGGGCAACCCCGATGCCGACCTGCGTGCTCTGGCTTTGGTCGCCCTGCGGGATTTGAAGCAGGGACAGCAGCTCATCCTAGACGGCAAGGCCGAACAGGTTGCCCCTTCTTCAGAACTGCAACAATTGGCTCGCCCTGCTGCCCCCCCTGCCCCACCGGATCCTCTTGAGGTGGTGGTGCATCAGCAGATCCCGGCCCTGTTGCGCCAGATGCTGGAGCTGTTCAAACGTCCTGACGACCCGGCCACTCGACCGGCTCTGCAAGCTCTGGCCCAATCTTTGCAGGATTTGGGGCAATCTTCGGCTCTGGAACTGGGAGGCTGGACAGACTTGACCCGCTTGGTGGGCGAGATTTTGGCGGATCCCAGCCAGGATTTGCGGCAGTTGGCCCTGCCGGTGCTGAGAGATCTGAAGCAAGCCCACCAGGCTCTGGCCAATGGAGCGGCAAACACCATTCAGCCCTCGGCTGAGCTGCTGGCTTTCCGCCCTGTTCCGGCAGCCCCTGAAGAGCCAGAAGTCTGCGAGCCCTTCGAGCTTGGTCTGGCTTGGGAGTCTGAGGCAGAGCCGCTGTTCCCCCAACCCGAGGAGGGTGCCTCGGAGGATTGGGCTGTGGCTGCTGGGATCCCTGCGGAGGAAGGCGCTACCCCCGATCTGAGCTGGGAAGCTGAGCCGGTGCCAGAGGCGGTAACCCTCGCCGAGACCTCTTTTGATGGAGATGAGCTCGGAGCCGACCGGTTGCCGGAGCAGGAGAGCGCAGAGGCAAGCGGAGATCTGGCGGCGGAACAGCCCTCATCCCTTTGGGAAGTGGGCACTGCTGAGGACTCCGTCCCGCTGGCGGGAACAGATTCAGAGCACCGATCTGCTCCCGCGGAAGAGGGGGATCTGGATCTGAGTTGGCCAGGGATCCGAGCCGAAGCGGCTTGGGAGGAAGACTGGAGGACAGCTGCCGTGCCGGCAGAAAGCCCAGAAGAGGACGGGCAGGGAGCTGACTTGGCCTCTGTTGCGGACGACTTCGGTCGCGTTAGCGGAGCGGAGCTCTATGCCACTCCCTTGGATCTGGAGGAAGAAGCCACCTCGGCCTTTGACGAGCTGTTCGCCAACGCAGAAGCGCTGTCTGATATTGAAGAGTTCCCAACAGAGCTGATCCCTCCTTCTCCTGAGCCCCTCTCCCAGACCTTTGAGGATCTGAGCCCAAGGTTGGACGAGGAGAGAGCCGAGGCAGATCTAGCGGAGCTGTTTGCCGAAGTGGTGGGTGAAGGGGCAGAGGGGTTTGTCTCTGCTGAGCCTGCCTGGGATGCTGAACAGGAGCCGACTGCCCAGAGCGTTGCTGCGGAAATGGGCGAGGGATCCGGCTTTGTCCCAGACGAAGCCGCAAGTGCCGGGGTAGAGGCCCTATTTGAGCTGGAGGAACTTCCCGTAGAGAGTGCTTTCCGGCAGGAAGGGTCTCAGCTTCCGGACTTGGAGGCCGTTCCCGCTGGTGAGCTGGAGGCTGATCCTTGGGCGGCTGAACCGTCCCCACCCCTTCAAGAGACCCTTGAGGACAGGGAAATCGCAGCAGATCTCTGGGCTGAATTTTCCGCGGATATCCAGCCGGAGGATTTTTCCATCCCAGCAGATTATCTGGCAGAGTCGGGATCCGACGAGGTGGGATCCTTAGAGTCCGCTGACTCTGCTGCCTTCGATACTGCCGAAGACAGCCTGGAGAGCTTTTTTTCCACCCCTGCGGCAGAAGCCGATCCGGCTTGGTCGATGCCGGAAGCAAGTGAACCTTCCGTATTTTTGGATCCCTCTTTTGGCCCATCCCTGGACATCGCTGAGGCTGATGCTGCCGAAGCTGAGCAACTGGGGGATCTCTTTATCGGCGAACCCTTCCCCACGTCGCCCGACATGGCCAATGAGCCGAGGGAATCGCCAATTCCAGACTTCGGAGCCGAGCTGAGCCTAGGGGATCTCTTCGCCGGCGAGACCCTCGAGGAGGCGTCCGATGGGGACTCCATCCCCCTGACCCAATCAGCAGCTGGGGACACAGCAGAAGCCCAGGAGTGGGCGCTTCTGGAGGATCTGTTCCCGGTCCAGGAGGAGTCTTTCGCAGACCTGCAACCCACGGCTGAGGAGGCAGTCGCCCCTTCCCCCGAGCTCTCCTTCGACCGTCTCGATGCCCTATTCACCCAGGAATCCGACCCAGAAGAACTGAGCCTGGGGGCCAGGGGATCCCTCTCGGCCATGGATAGCGACAGCCAGGTGGATCTGGATGAGTTGAGCCAGTTCTTTGCAGAAGGGGAAGCGCCCCAAGAAGAACCCCCCTTGGATCTTGCCACCTTCCTGGAGGACACAGAAGCTTTGCAAGCGAGCAGCCTGGCGGAAGTGCCCGTGTCTGAGCCAGAGCCGCCGGTTGCCGCACTGGAGGAAGAAAATGCCCTCCAGCCTGCGGAGGACGATCTGGAAAGCCAGTTGGCCAGCCTGTTTGCAGAGGATGAATCCTTAGCCGTTCCTGTTGGCGAGGCCGAGACCCCAGAGGAAGAGGCGCTGGAAGCTGCTCCGGCTCCCCGTTTGGACGATTTGGCCGCCCTCTTCGACGCTGCCGAGCCGGCGGTAACCCCTGAGCTAGAAAAGGCTATCGCCCCCCTTGTGGGATCCCCTGCAGCCGCGAGCGGCGAGGCTGCTGACGACTTTGCAGCCCAGCTGGAATCGCTCCTGGGCGATCTCGAGGTTCCTGCCCAAGCACCTGCTGCGGCGCCAGCACCTTCGCCGCCAGTTGCCGCTGCTGCTCCAGCAACCCCCACCCCAGCAGCAGCTGCCCCGGCGGCAACTGGGCCGACTTCACGGCGAACTGCTGCCCTCAGCAACCCTGTGATGCGGGTGGAGGTGCGCCACCTCGACTCCATCAACAACCTGGTGGGAGAGTTGGTGGTCATCCGCAACAGCATGGAGCAAAACCAAACCCGTCTGCGCCAGTTTCTGGATGGCCTGTTGGGCCGTGTGCAACAGCTAGGGGATCTGGGCCAGCGCATGCGGGATCAGTATGACCGCTCCTTGCTGGAATCGGCTTTGTTCTCCAGCCGCAGCAGCTCAGCCTATGGCGGCACGGTAACGGTGGGCTTCGGTCGAAATGGGGAGGGGTCCAGCCGAGGAAGGCGGAGTCATTCCTCCGGCCAAGAGTTCGACAAGCTGGAGATGGATCAGTTTACGGCCTTCCACGCTCTGGCCCAGGAGATCATTGAGCTCATCGTGCGGGTGCGCGAGTCCTCCTCCGACATCGAGTTTGCCGTGGATGAGGCCGAGCAGATCACCCGCCAATTCCGGCAGGTAACCACCCAACTGCAAGAGGGCCTGAACCGGGCGCGCATGGTGCCCTTCTCGCAAGTTGCCGATCGGTTGCCCCGCGCCATTCGGGATCTCTCCATCAAAACGGGCAAGCAGGCCAGCCTGGTGGTGGAAGGCCGTGACACGCTCATTGACAAGGCCATCCTGGAGGAGCTCTATGACCCCATGACCCACCTGGTGAACAACGCCCTGGTACACGGGATCGAGACCCCTGAGGAGCGGCGGCGGGCGGGCAAGCCCCCTGAGGGCAAGATCACCGTCAAGGCCTTCTATCAGGGCAACCAAACCATCATCATCGTCTCGGACGATGGCGCCGGGATCCCGGTGGAGAAGGTCAAGGCCAAGGCCCAAAGGCTGGGGCTGCTGTCGGAGCAAGCCGACGAAGACGAAGTGTTCAACGTTCTCTTCCACCCCGGCTTCAGCGTTCGCGAGGCCAGCGAGGTGGACGATCTGGCCGGGCGGGGGGTTGGCTTGGATGTGGTGCGCCGCAACATCACCGATCTGCGCGGCAGTATCCAAGTGGATTCTGTGCGGGGCAAAGGAACCACCTTCACCATCCGTCTCCCCCTCACCCTGAGCATCTCCAAGGCCATGGTGTGTGTCAGCGACAAAGCCCTGATCGCCTTCCCCCTGGATGGCGTGGAGGAGATGCTGGATGTTCCTGCCGACGAAGTTCAGCCGGATGAGCAGGGGCGGCCCTCGATTCTCTGGCGGGATCAGCGTCTTCACTTCCAGCCCCTCTCAAATCTGCTGGCCTACAGCCGCAGCCACAGCCGCAGCCGTTCCGAGGTGTACAGCATCACCCAGGATGAGGGCATTATTCCCATTGTCATCCTGCAAAGTGCCGGTCAGTATGTTGCTCTGCAGGTGGACAGCTTTGTGGAAGAGCAGGAAATCGTGATCAAGCAACTGCGCGGGCCTGTGCCCAAGCCACTGGGCATTTCTGGGGCAACGGTGTTGGGGAACGGGCGGGTCCTGCCGATTGCCGACATCATCGAGCTGGTGGACATAGCCCACGGTCGCCGTCGGGATCTCAACCGCTTCTGGCTGGATCACCGGGATGAGGAGCCGACCCCGGAAGAGGTGCGTCAGACCACGGTGCTGATCGTGGACGACTCGATCACCGTTCGGGAGCTGCTCTCAATGTCTTTCCAGAAGGTGGGCTACCGGGTGGAACAGGCGCGGGATGGCCAGGATGCCTGGGAAAAGCTGCGCGGCGGCCTGCCCTGCGACCTCATCTTCTGCGACATCGAGATGCCGCGGATGGACGGCCTAGAGCTGCTCACCCGCCTGCGGGAAGACAGCAACTTCAAGCATCTCCCGGTTGCCATGCTCACCTCGCGGGGGGCAGAACGGCACCGGCAAACAGCACGGGAGCTGGGAGCAACTGCCTACTTCACCAAGCCCTATCTGGAAGAGGAGCTGCTCAGCGCTGCTGCCCGCATGTTGAGGGGGGAACAGTTGTTGGCGGCCAACCCAACTTCCTAATCGCGACAGCGGTGCGGTTCCCGTTCAGTGTGGCGCAGCAACATAGGGTGCTGTAGGCATGGCACTCTCCCATCAGCGGGTGCCGAACAGGCGATCCCCTGCATCTCCCAGGCCGGGGAGGATGTACCCGTGCTCGTCTAGGCCATCGTCTACAGCAGCGGTATAAATCGGCACATCCGGGTTCTGTTTGTGGAAATATCGGATCCCTTCTGGGGCGGCCACCAGGCAGATGAAGCGGATCGACTGGGGTCGGGTTTGGCGTAGGCGCGCTACAGCCGCTGCTGCCGAATGGCCGGTGGCCAACATTGGATCCACCACCAGCACCTCACGATCTTCGATATCGGTGGGCACCTTGAAGTAGTACTCGATGGGGATCAGGGTATGGGGATCCCGATATAGGCCGATATGCCCCACCCGTGCTGATGGGATCAGCTCCAGCATGCCGTCGAGGAGCCCTTGGCCGGCCCGCAGGATGGAGACAAGCACCAACTTTTTCTCTGCCGCCAACATCGGCGCCAACATTGGGGCCATCGGGGTTTGAATGGGCTGTAGCTTGAGGGGCAGATCGCGGGTCACCTCGTAGGCCATCAAGAGGCTGATCTCCCGCATCAGCGCTCGGAAGTCGGCGGTTGTAGTTTCAACACGGCGCATGAGGCTGAGCTTGTGCTGCACCAGAGGGTGATCGATGGTAATCACCTGGGCCACCATGCTGTGCTCCTGAGATAATCGGGATCCCGTGATGGATGTCAGAATAGCAGAAGCGCTTGCCCCCCCGGTGGGCCGAAGGCTTTGTCTGCTTGCTGTTGTCAAGGGGAGTAATCCGTGCAGATCCGCTTTGCTGTGGTGAGCGATCCCCACGTCACCCTTCCTTCTACCCTTTGGGATCACCCCAGCCGGTTTCACTTGGTAGAGGTGAGCATTCCGGCTCTGGAACAGGTTTTGCAGCATCTGGTGCAGTTGCCTCTGGATTTTCTGCTGTTGCCGGGGGATCTGACCCAGCATGGGGAGCCGGAAAACCATGCATGGCTGGCAGAGCGGCTGGCTCGACTGCCCTTTCCAGCTTTTGTGGTGCCCGGCAACCACGATGTGCCCCAGCCCGAGGCCAGCGGGCGCTCTATTGGTTTGGCGGATTTTCCCCGCTACTACCGAGCTTTTGGCTACGAGGATGGGCAGTCTTTGGATTACAGCCGGGTTCTGCGGCCAGGGATCCGTTTGATCGGCCTCAATTCCAACCATTTTGATGCTCAGGGTCAATTGGTGGGGTGTCTAACCCCAGAACAACTGACCTGGCTGGAGAAAGAATTGGCGGCAGCCGAGGAAGAGCTGGTGCTGCTGATGGTGCACCATAATGTGGTCGAGCATCTGCGCGGCCAGTCTCTCCATCCCTGGGGGCGTCGCTACATGCTGGAGAATGCCTCTCAGTTGCGGCGGCTGCTGCAAGCTTATGGGGTGCAACTGGTGTTCACCGGACATCTGCACATCCAGCACATCGCCCGACGAGGGGGGGTTTACGACATTACCACCGGCTCTTTGGTCAGCTTTCCCCACCCCTACCGCCTTGTCGAGATCCGGTCGGATCGAGAGACCGGAATCCAAGTCCATATCCAGAGCTACCGGGTGGGATCCCTGCCCGATTGGCCCGATTTGCAAGCGTTCTCCCGGGAGTGGATGGCCCAGCGCAGCGAACCAGCGGTGGTTAAGTTTTTAACCTCCGCACCGCTGAATTTGCCTTTGGAACAGGCACAAGCCTTGGCCCCACAATTGCGCTACTTTTGGGCAGCGGTGGCTGCCGGGGATCCAGACCTCACTTTCCCAGACTTTCCCCAGCCAGCAGGCCGATTTCTGGAGCGTTTCAGCCGTTGTTTTCGCTGCCCGCCTGATAACCAGGCCCAGTTTCGTTTGATTTCGATTTTCTCTTTTCCAGTTTCTAAGGATCCCCCCCAAGGGGGAACCCTCAACTTGAGTTCAAGGGAAAACGCCAGATCTCAAGCTGTTTCCAATTTCTAGGGATCCCCCCGAAGGGGGAACACCATTCGAGGGGACTCGCGTTTTTCTGGTCTGGTCCCAATAGCGTGTTTCCAATTTCTAGGGATCCCCCCGAAGGGGGAACTACTACAACGACGATGGCAGTGTCAAAGTTGAGGGGGGGGAATGTGATCAGTGGTAATCACTTTGTGCAGACCACCAGCAGTCAAGGGACGACCATCGGGCGGGATCGCAGGGGCAACCACTGGCTACACCATTTTGTCCAATGGCATCGTTTGCACTGGCAGGGGCAGAACCCGCACTTGTATCATTCCGCCCAATGTGCCTATTTACGCCGTACCCAGCCGTTGACCGTAAATCTACTATCGGCAAACTGCCGTGAGGGACAAGTCACGGGTAAAACTTCGTGCATCAGATAGCTGGGAAAGAAAATGATAGTGTTGTTGGCAGGAACATAGGTTTTATAGGTGTCGGCTTTGACATACATATTGTTTCGCACTTCAGAGTCGTAGATCAGCAGTTCCCCCCCAGAAAACTGCTTGGGTTCTCGGTAGAAGTAATAGACATAGGTCAGTTCCCTTTCTTTGGCATCAGGACTGCCGTTGTCATTGTGCACTTTGTAATAATTGCCGTGGTTGTGCGCTGTCATTTGACATTCGATGTAGGCGATGGGAAATGGCTCCATTTTTAGGCTTTTGAGCACTTGGGGGATTAGCATTTGCACATAGTGGAGAATCACCCCTGAAAACTCAGGGAAGTCATGCAGCACCCATGAACGGCGGTATTCACTGTCATTCGCTGAGTTTCGGGAAGGGACAAACCGCCCTTCGTTGGCGATCGCATATTCTAGTAACTGTTGGTTTTTGTCCCGCGGCAAAAAGTTATCCACCCGTGCATAGACCGCAGGCTGTTTTTGGGGCGCGGTGGTGGGGGTGTGGACATTGATAGCCTTGTTAGGAGTGATAGACCAAAGCCTGATCCCCTCTTGCTCGTCAACTACACAACAGCGGAAGTTGCGCCACGGAAATTCATAGGCGAGGGGTTGTTCCCGCAGAATTGCCAAGCGGGACTCTGGTAAACCTAAAACCTGCCCCAGTTCCTCCGTGGTGAGCCAATACCCCCTCTCGGCAATCTCTTGTACTGCCTGCAGTTGGCGCATTAAATCTGTAACTTTTTCCCAACCTTCTGGCATAGCTACCCCCCTGCTCTCTGCCATGCTGACCAAAATCTCGCCATCTGCTCAGCTGTGCCCACAGTGATCCCAAGTCCTGTTTCCAATTTCTAGGGATCCCCCCGAAGGGGGAACAGTTTTAATTCTGACAGTCTTAGTGTGGTTGTGCTTTCCCCACGTTTCCAATTTCTAGGGATCCCCCCGAAGGGGGAACATGCTCAACTAGAAGAGATACGACAGTCTGAAGAGTACCGCAAGTTTCCAATTTCTAGGGATCCCCCCGAAGGGGGAACTTCTCATAAACATTCTGCCAATTTATTCTTTTTTGACTGTTTCCAATTTCTAGGGATCCCCCCGAAGGGGGAACTAGGCATTGCTTGCCAATGTTGTGCTATCCAGTAACTATTTTCATCCAATGGCAAATTAAAATCCTCGATGATAGGTGTCAACGTAAGCTTTAATGATGCAGGACCATACAGACAATAGTCATGCTTTGACCTTTCTAATTCTTCTCTGTATTTATCCCATTCGTTCATAGGAAGTTACCTAATAGTGATGTTGGTAGTATTCTCTTACCTGTTAGTCTTAGATAAGCAATGGAATTATTTGTAAAGGTAAAAGATTGAATACCTGCATTATCTAGTCGATAAATTCTCCCTGGATAAATAATCCACTTTTCTTGAGTAGAAAAGATAACTGATGAATCAGGATTAGGTCTTATTCCAATTGCTTTAATCTCACACTCAATGATAGTTTTATTTCCTCTTGGAGTACTGATTGTACTGTAGATGAGAGTATTAGATGCACTGTTATAATCAGTAACGTTAGTAACTTGGTAGATAGTGTTTTCTACCATTATGGGAATATCATAAGGACTAATAAAGTCAAATAGTTGTACTAGTGCTTGAATTTCAATAATGTAAATATCATCTACTTGACTAGTTAAGGTTACTAGTCCATTGTCTTCTACACCAGAGAAAGTGTATTGACCTGAGATGATGCCTTGTTTTTTGATAGCCATAGTCTTTTACGGTGGTAACAATGATGGTATTCCTGGACTAGGTAATGAGAATTGTGTAGCTATTCCAGCACTAGCTAATGCTAATCCTGTTAATACTGGAGAAGCTAATGCTACACTAGTTCCTCCTGTAGGTAATGCTAATATAGTAGCTAATGCACTAACATTATATGCTAATGCAGCATTACTAGCTAATGTACTTGCTGCTAACAGAGTCCATCTAATATCATCTTTAGCAGCATTCTCACAAACGTAACGATATAGATTCCTTATTCCCTTTTCTTGCCATAATACCCATACTTTACAAGTAACATCAAAGCTAGGTAGAAGTATAACTGACATGTCTAATGCACATTGACTTAGTTCATAATCGATTCTTACCAAAGAATATGAATTGAATACCGGTATATCTAATGGATACTCATAATTTCCCATATCAAAGATTTCTCTACTTGCTGGTGGTAATGCAGGTAAGTTCTGAGCAACATATTCAGGAATAGGTATTGGGTCATCACATGGGTCAGCAGTAGCACCTTGTTTTACTCTTACATTTAGAGAACCTGCCATTTCAATAAATTCATTGTCAGCTAATCCACTAACTTCTAGGAGAATAAGGTCGCCTTGGTTAAATACTTCTGTTTGATTAATTCTGTCAGACCTAAGAGTTCCATCAAAGACTAACTTTCTTCTTACACTCATACTATCCTCTTTGTTCCTCTTACATGTGTTTCACCTGAATACTTTACTCTAGATACATTGGGTAGCTGCATTATTTCTTTGATACTTTGTTTGAGTTTGCTGTCTGTTGGTCTAAATGGAACAAATACTTTATACTCAGAGAATCCTTGTTGTACTTGTGGAGTTTCCAATTTCTAGGGATCCCCCCGAAGGGGGAACTTTATGGCCGATTGTCTAGTCGAGGACCTGTCCGAGTTTCCAATTTCTAGGGATCCCCCCGAAGGGGGAACAATCATGGTTAAAACCTCCCTTGTCACGGGATAAAGAACACCGTTTCCAATTTCTAGGGATCCCCCCGAAGGGGGAACATTACACTCATAAGCCGCTGGTCGCTTCAGCCAGCCGAGCAGTTTCCAATTTCTAGGGATCCCCCCGAAGGGGGAACGTAGAGGTATTGAATTACGACGTCGTCGTAACCCTCCTGTTTCCAATTTCTAGGGATCTCCCCGAAGGGGGAACTATTGCCCAGAAGATCATTAAAGGCCAAATGAAAACGTTTCCAATTTCTAGGGATCCCCCCGAAGGGGGAACTAGATCGTGGCTCCTCAGCGAAGTGGGGACACTAGAGTTTCCAATTTCTAGGGATCCCCCCGAAGGGGGAACTCCAACTAAACAATAACCAAATCAGTCTGGCTCAGAGCTGGCGTTTCCAATTTCTAGGGATCCCCCCGAAGGGGGAACTTAGTTCTGGAAACAGGATGGAACCGGGTAGGCAAGCCGTTTCCAATTTCTAGGGATCCCCCCGAAGGGGGAACCCCAAAGTTGGGGTCGCACTGTGCAACACCCCTGAACCGTTTCCAATTTCTAGGGATCCCCCCGAAGGGGGAACTGGATCGAGCAAATCGAAGGAGTGATTAAAGCCAAGGTTTCCAATTTCTAGGGATCCCCCCGAAGGGGGAACAAAATGGGTCAGAAAATCACAGCTTATCGAGTAATCTAACTGTTTCCAATTTCTAGGGATCCCCCCGAAGGGGGAACTCCGAGGCCCAGGGGTTGTACACCCACCGGAATGTCTGGGTAGGGTTTCCAATTTCTAGGGATCCCCCCGAAGGGGGAACAGACGGTTTCATCGCCGACGGAGAGCGTAATAATCTTGTTTCCAATTTCTAGGGATCCCCCCGAAGGGGGAACTTTGGGAACATGTTCAAAACATGTGTTCAATTAACTACAAAATAGTTTCCAATTTCTAGGGATCCCCCCGAAGGGGGAACACGATTTGAATTAACTTTTCCCAACACCACCCCCTCCACAGTTTCCAATTTCTAGGGATCCCCCCGAAGGGGGAACGGGAGGAACTAAATGGTGCTACCCATTGTGTACCAGGTTTCCAATTTCTAGGGATCCCCCCGAAGGGGGAACCCCAAAAGCAAGGGTCAATCGTGCCCTTCTGGTGTGGTGTGTTTCCAATTTCTAGGGATCCCCCCGAAGGGGGAACTTCCTCGGAACGTTCCCTGTACGGGTCTTAAACGGGTTTCCAATTTCTAGGGATCCCCCCGAAGGGGGAACTTTCGAGCTAACTCCAGCTAGCTCCAGGCTCGTTGGAGGTTTCCAATTTCTAGGGATCCCCCCGAAGGGGGAACCAATGCATTCAATATCTCCAGCTCTTAATTCAGCAGAGCGTTTCCAATTTCTAGGGATCCCCCCGAAGGGGGAACGCAAACTATTGGTGACTAAACGAGCCCTGATAAACCTCAGAGTTTCCAATTTCTAGGGATCCCCCCGAAGGGGGAACTTCTTTCTACTCCTAAAAGGGAGGAGTTAGTCATGATCGTTTCCAATTTCTAGGGATCCCCCCGAAGGGGGAACTTGAGAAGAACACCTGGGTTCGCCTCACAAAGAGGTGTCGTTTCCAATTTCTAGGGATCCCCCCGAAGGGGGAACGCCAACCTCCTAAATGTCTATAGACCTGAAAATAAAAAAGGTTTCCAATTTCTAGGGATCCCCCCGAAGGGGGAACTTCTGGCAGGATACTCCTCTAGGGCCAGTCAAAGGTTGCGTTTCCAATTTCTAGGGATCCCCCCGAAGGGGGAACGGCCAGTGTAATTTGCTTGTAGTTCATTTTATCCTCCTTGTTTCCAATTTCTAGGGATCCCCCCGAAGGGGGAACTGCCAAATCTCTGGTCCACCTCGATGGGTGCGGAGAGTTTCCAATTTCTAGGGATCCCCCCGAAGGGGGAACGACTAACCGTCAGAAGAAACGTGCGAGGGCATTAGCCAGTTTCCAATTTCTAGGGATCCCCCCGAAGGGGGAACAATCCTGGGTGTCTTTGGGAGGGGGAGGAACTAGTTTCGTTTCCAATTTCTAGGGATCCCCCCGAAGGGGGAACTTTGGCCAGCAACAGCTTGAGGGAAACCAACGAACTCGTTTCCAATTTCTAGGGATCCCCCCGAAGGGGGAACCCGCGCAGTACGCACAGTATATCAGCTTAACAATTCAAATGACGTTTCCAATTTCTAGGGATCCCCCCGAAGGGGGAACAGTACTGTCTACTCAGTATACAGTCTCGTGTTAGTGAGTTTCCAATTTCTAGGGATCCCCCCGAAGGGGGAACGATCCCTCCGACGCTGTGACGTCTACGGAGTGTGGCGTTTCCAATTTCTAGGGATCCCCCCGAAGGGGGAACAAGACTAATCCCTCCCCCACCAAACACACCCAGGTTGTTTGTTTCCAATTTCTAGGGATCCCCCCGAAGGGGGAACCTCCACTTGTAGTGAAATGCCAGCACGCCAGTGAGGCTGTCGACGGTTTCCAATTTCTAGGGATCCCCCCGAAGGGGGAACATATGTGTATTGTCAATGTAAACAGTTCACATTTGTTAATGTTTCCAATTTCTAGGGATCCCCCCGAAGGGGGAACACTGCAATGGCAAAGGCGCTCCAAAAAGCGCTGAAGGCCCGTTTCCAATTTCTAGGGATCCCCCCGAAGGGGGAACCTATTATGCAACTTCACTTCGAAGTAATTCTCAACGACAACTGTTTCCAATTTCTAGGGATCCCCCCGAAGGGGGAACAACAACTTAGGAAGAGGCGGTTACATTAGTCGAGATGGTTGTTTCCAATTTCTAGGGATCCCCCCGAAGGGGGAACTTTTGTCCTGGATTAGCTCTGCCATCGTGTACATAACGTACGTTTCCAATTTCTAGGGATCCCCCCGAAGGGGGAACCCGGTTCCCCTGTGTAGTGGGGATCGAGAATGTTGGTAAATGGTTTCCAATTTCTAGGGATCCCCCCGAAGGGGGAACACTATGTTTACACCGGAACAATTCCTCAAAACCAAGTGTCTCGTTTCCAATTTCTAGGGATCCCCCCGAAGGGGGAACGGTTATGGTTGTAGGCCGGTGGGAAATCCGGGGAGAGTAGTTTCCAATTTCTAGGGATCCCCCCGAAGGGGGAACCAAAGGGAGTACGGCCTATGGAAGAGAATGAGATGGCGTTTCCAATTTCTAGGGATCCCCCCGAAGGGGGAACCTGAACGCCGGTACGAAGTGTACCGGAAAGTGAGGCGGGGTTTCCAATTTCTAGGGATCCCCCCGAAGGGGGAACTTTCTACTCCTAGAAGGGAGGTACTATGTATACAAAGGAACAAGTTTCCAATTTCTAGGGATCCCCCCGAAGGGGGAACGTTTGCTATGGAAATCACATTACTGGGACCCTGGAACATTTGTTTCCAATTTCTAGGGATCCCCCCGAAGGGGGAACTATACGAGTAGCCCATTAGTGCTACTGGCCCGCTAAGTTTCCAATTTCTAGGGATCCCCCCGAAGGGGGAACATTGGGGACTATCACGATCCAAATTGTGATGTTTACCGTTTCCAATTTCTAGGGATCCCCCCGAAGGGGGAACTGTAGTCACAACCTACATCTACGACCCAAATTATAAGGGCGATGTTTCCAATTTCTAGGGATCCCCCCGAAGGGGGAACATGAATCAGGAAAGATAAACAACAACTTTGCAGTTTCCAATTTCTAGGGATCCCCCCGAAGGGGGAACACCACACAGGCTTGGACGAAATCCGCACCTGTGAAGCGTTTCCAATTTCTAGGGATCCCCCCGAAGGGGGAACTTTATAACTGAAGAGACACTGCCTGTTGAGTTAACTATAGTTTCCAATTTCTAGGGATCCCCCCGAAGGGGGAACTGGCTTTTAAGGTGCCCTTTTACTTAGCCTAAGGGAGTGTTTCCAATTTCTAGGGATCCCCCCGAAGGGGGAACATTCGAGATCACCGAGCCTCTCCAGAAGATCCAAGCACTAAGTTTCCAATTTCTAGGGATCCCCCCGAAGGGGGAACCAATCCGATAGAGACGAACGCGCTTGGTTACGTCTTGTTTCCAATTTCTAGGGATCCCCCCGAAGGGGGAACCCTATGGTACCCAAATCCGCCTTGGGCGGATGAGATGTTCTTGTTTCCAATTTCTAGGGATCCCCCCGAAGGGGGAACTTCGATCTTTTGTTGACCACACGACTAGGTTATTTAGTTGTGGTTTCCAATTTCTAGGGATCCCCCCGAAGGGGGAACCATGGCTAAAACCTCCCTTGTGTGGGTAGAAAAGACACCCGTTTCCAATTTCTAGGGATCCCCCCGAAGGGGGAACTATAGGGTAGAAACAACACCCAGGAGAAATCCTGGGTGTGGTTTCCAATTTCTAGGGATCCCCCCGAAGGGGGAACAATCCGGGGTAGCTTCGCCGAGAAGCGTTATGAGGTTCACGTTTCCAATTTCTAGGGATCCCCCCGAAGGGGGAACAAAGTTTTAACTGCACTTGGGATGATGATTAAGCTCTTGGTTTCCAATTTCTAGGGATCCCCCCGAAGGGGGAACTGAAGGAGGTTGAATCACCCCTCAAGTTTGCTGTGCAGGAGGATGTTTCCAATTTCTAGGGATCCCCCCGAAGGGGGAACGCATCCAGTTGATTTGGGCTTGGGTAAATCCACCCTCCGTTTCCAATTTCTAGGGATCCCCCCGAAGGGGGAACTTCTTCTGACATGGCATCGACTTGCATGTCAAATGCCACAATTGTGTTTCCAATTTCTAGGGATCCCCCCGAAGGGGGAACTGCAGCTTTAAAGGGCAACAGTGTAAGAGCTTGCGATTATTGTTTCCAATTTCTAGGGATCCCCCCGAAGGGGGAACATTCCAGACTGGCTCGACTAGTTCCTTCCCCTAACCTCCCGTTTCCAATTTCTAGGGATCCCCCCGAAGGGGGAACGTCATATGAGCAGTTATACCGAACGATCATATAGTATCGTTCGTTTCCAATTTCTAGGGATCCCCCCGAAGGGGGAACGAATAAAATAGCTCAGTGAGGAGGTTTATGAATACTGTTTCCAATTTCTAGGGATCCCCCCGAAGGGGGAACTTGAAGTAGTCCGCGTGTACACTAGCCGCGAAGATTGTTTCCAATTTCTAGGGATCCCCCCGAAGGGGGAACTAGGGTAGAAACAACACCCAGGAAAAATCCTGGGTGCTGAGTTTCCAATTTCTAGGGATCCCCCCGAAGGGGGAACCAGGAACAAGTGGACTGGCTATTAAACAACCTGTTCTGGGTTTCCAATTTCTAGGGATCCCCCCGAAGGGGGAACTTAACACGGAAGTCTTGTGTAACCACTACCTGGAAGGTGTTTCCAATTTCTAGGGATCCCCCCGAAGGGGGAACCTGATCAGTGGTACGATCTATGCAAAGTTGCAGTTTCCAATTTCTAGGGATCCCCCCGAAGGGGGAACCTTAAATGGTTGAATAAGAAATACATACCTAAACTCGTTTCCAATTTCTAGGGATCCCCCCGAAGGGGGAACAGGTGAAATACCTGGGTGCTTGGGGGAGGCTAGACTATTCGTGTTTCCAATTTCTAGGGATCCCCCCGAAGGGGGAACTATCGATAACATTCCATGCCCCGACTGGGCAATGGCATGTTTCCAATTTCTAGGGATCCCCCCGAAGGGGGAACACCATTGTCTACCGCTATGCTTACAACATCCCTGGCGGTTTCCAATTTCTAGGGATCCCCCCGAAGGGGGAACACCTCCTCTTGGCTAAACCAATGGGGTTGAAAGGTGTTTCCAATTTCTAGGGATCCCCCCGAAGGGGGAACCAGGTTTGAAGTCCTGAGTGATAATTACCTCGAACTTGTTTCCAATTTCTAGGGATCCCCCCGAAGGGGGAACACCCCTACAGCAAACCGATTGCCGAAGATGGTAGTCGCAAGTTTCCAATTTCTAGGGATCCCCCCGAAGGGGGAACGATCTACAGCAACGTGAGAGAGGTGTACGAGGTTTTCAAGGCGTTTCCAATTTCTAGGGATCCCCCCGAAGGGGGAACAGTACTAAAGGTAAATACCACCTCGTGTTCGAAGAATTCGAGTTTCCAATTTCTAGGGATCCCCCCGAAGGGGGAACTTTGATTTGTTCCGTCCAACGACGTAGATACTCCTCCTTCGGGTTTCCAATTTCTAGGGATCCCCCCGAAGGGGGAACCCACCCCTATTAAAGCCAAGCAGGGCAAGGGATGCAAGACCCGTTTGCGAGGGATCCGGAAAAAAGGGGGCAAAAAGAGTTTCGGCGAGGGGGTTTTGGGGCCGGAAAGCCTTGTGGCACAAGGCGTCGAGGGATCCGACGAAAGAATGGGCTTTTCCGAGATTTTGAGGGACGCTCGCAGAGGCGTTGATACCGTTTTGGTGTTCTTTTGGAAACATCAGGATTCCTGAGGTTTGGCTAGGCTATCTGTTGGCAGGTGGCAAGCTCTCGCTAGGGTTGTTCGATATGGGAGCGGGGCTCCAGGTGGATGAGGATCCGCGCTGGCCCGTAGCGCTCCTGCAAGAGGCGTTCAACTTCCTCAGTGAGGCGGTGGGCGGACTCGATATCCTGCGGCTCCACCACCAGGTGCATCTCGATAAAGACCATTTCCCCTGGGATGCCGCGGGAAGTGATGTCATGGCAGTCGAGCACGCCTGGCACGCTCAGGATCAGATCCCGCAGGGCCTCGGCAGGGATCGCCACCCGGTCGGTGAGGTAGGGAAGATTCTCCTGCAGCACTTCCCAGCCGCTTCGGAGCACCAGCAGCGCCACCGGCAAAGCCAGGGCTTGATCCAACCAAGGGATCCCCCAATAATGCATGCCGGCCAACCCCAGCAACACCGTCAGCGTCACCCCAACGTCGCTGAGGGTATGGCGCGCATCGGCCAACAGCAGCGAGCTGGACAGAGCTTTGCCCCAGCGGTGCTCGTAGAGGGTGACAAAGACATTAATGCCCAGCACGCCCACCATCATCCCCAAGGTCAGCTCATCGATCTGCAGGTGGGGCTGGGGCTCCCAAAACCGCTCCACGGCTGTGCGCAGGATCTCCAGGCTGGCCATCCCCAAAAAGGCGGCGATCCCCAGCGCTCCAATGGCTTCAAACTTGCGATGGCCGTAGGGATGGTCGTCATCGGGCTCTGGCGAAGAAAAGCGCATGGCCACCAAGCCCAAAATGTTGCTGGCGCTGTCGGTGGAGCTGTGCAGGGCATCGGCAATGAGGCTTAGGGATCCCGTCGTCAGCCCCAGGATTAACTTGATCAGAAACACCAGGACATTTAGCCCTAGCGTGACGTACAGCACCCTCTGCACTTGGCGCTGACGGCGGCTGGCTATGGCAGCAGAATCCAGAAAGCTCACTGCAGCTCGGGCGGGGATCCACAGATATCCTGCTTTATTCTGTCACCGACCTCAATAGGGGTAAGGGAGGGTACCCTAAAAGCAAGCTGCTAAGGCTTAGTCAAGTGGCCGCCGATTGGGGAGCGAACTCTGAGTATGCACGTTGCTGTGGTAGGCGCTGGCTATGTGGGCCTGGTAACAGGGGCTTGCCTGGCTCACCTAGGAAATAGCGTTATCTGTGTGGACAACAACCCCGCCAAGATTGAAGGGCTGCAGCGGGGTCGCCTGCCCATCTACGAGCCCGGCCTGGAAGAGCTGGTGCGGGAGGGAACTGCGGCGGGTCGGCTGCACTTTAGCACCGATCTGGGCTCTGGGATCCAGGCCAGCGAGGTGGTGT
Organism: Synechococcus sp. R5-15; assembly: GCF_047462035.1. Taxonomy (NCBI): domain Bacteria; kingdom Bacillati; phylum Cyanobacteriota; class Cyanophyceae; order Synechococcales; family Synechococcaceae; genus Synechococcus; species Synechococcus sp. R5-15. The sequence continues at coordinate 40,055 of NZ_JANSIK010000050.1, forward strand.
TTATTGCCGTGGGCACCCCGGCCCTGCCCAGCGGGGATCCCGATCTGCGCTACGTGGAAGCAGTGGCGCGGGAAATTGGCCAGCATCTGGACGAGCACTATCGGGTCATTGTCAACAAATCCACTGTGCCCATTGGCTCTGGGGACTGGGTGCGCATGCTCATTTTGGACGGGGCCGCCGAAGCCGCCAAGCAGCGGCTGAGCAGCCGAGAAGTGGGGAGAGATCCAGAGGCCAGATCCCTGACCTTGGAGCTCTCGCCTTGGACGCCGCAGTTTGACGTGGTGAGCAACCCCGAGTTCCTACGGGAGGGCAGTGCCATCCAAGATACCTTCTACCCGGATCGCATTGTGATTGGCTCCAACAGCCCCCGCGCCATTGAAATCATGCGGCAGCTGTATGAACCCATCCTCAACCGCCAGCAGGGCCTGCAAGGGGATCCCGTGCCTTTGCTGGTGACCGACCTGGCTTCTGCCGAAATGATCAAGTATGCCGCCAACGCCTTCCTGGCCACCAAGATTAGCTTCATCAACGAAATGGCCAACATCTGTGAGCGCACCGGCGCCGACATCACCCAGGTGGCAGAAGGGATCGGCCTAGATAGGCGCATTGGCCGCGCCTTTCTCAACGCTGGCATAGGGTGGGGCGGAAGCTGCTTCCCCAAAGATCTGGCGGCTCTTATCCAAACCGCTGCTGACTATGGCTATGAGGCCAAGCTGTTGCAGGCCACGGTGGAGGTTAACCGAGAACAGCGGCAGCGCCTGGTGGAAAAGCTGCAGCAGGCCCTCAAGGTGCTCAAGGGAAAAACCATTGGCCTACTGGGTCTGACGTTTAAACCCCACACCGACGACCTGCGGGATGCCCCTTCCCTGACTTTGATCGAACAACTCCACCGTCTGGGGGCCAAGGTCAAGGCATATGATCCAATTGTATCCGCCTCGGGGATGCGGGAGGGGTTGGCCCATGTGGTGGTGGAAACGGATGTGTTTCGCCTGGCCCAAGATTGCGATGCCCTGGTGTTGGTGACGGAGTGGCCGGAGTTCTTGTCACTGGATTACCGACGGATTGCAGAGCTGATGCGGCGGCCCTTGCTCATCGATGGCCGTAACTGTCTGGATCGGGAGGCAGTGCGGCAGGCGGGCATAACCCTCATCGGAGTGGGCTGGTAGGCGCTGGGGAAATCAGGGGAAATCATGAAGATCCTGGTTACAGGTGGCCTGGGATTTATTGGATCCCACTTGGTAACCCGCCTTCTGCAAGAAGGCCACTGGGTCATTTGTCTGGATAACGGCTACACGGGCCGGCAGCTCAATGTCCAGGCCCATCTGGACAACCCCGCCTTTCAGCTCATCTGGCACGACGTGGCGGATCCCTTGCCGCCCGCTTTGGCAGAGGCTGGGATCCAGCAGATCTACCACCTGGCCTGCCCCGCTTCTCCCCCCCACTACCAAGCGGATCCCATCCGCACCATCCGCACCAGCGTCTGGGGCACCTATCACCTGCTGCAACTGGCCCAGAAAACGGGAGCGAGGTTCCTGCTGGCCTCGACTTCAGAAGTGTACGGGGATCCCCAAGTGCATCCCCAACCGGAAGACTACTGGGGCCACGTCAACCCCATCGGCCCGCGGGCCTGCTACGACGAATCCAAGCGCTTGGCGGAAACCCTCACCTTCGACTGGCAGCGGCAATACCAGACGGAGATCCGGGTGGCCCGCATCTTCAACACCTACGGCCCCGCCATGCGGGAGGACGATGGCCGCGTGGTGAGCAACTTTATCGTCCAGGCCCTGCGCGGGGATCCCCTGACGGTCTATGGGGATGGATCCCAGACCCGCAGCTTTTGCTACATCTCCGACCTGGTGGAAGGCTTGATCCGGCTGATGAACAGCCCCTACCCCGGACCCTTTAACTTGGGCAACCCAGAGGAGTTCACGATCCTGGAGCTGGCCCAGCAGGTGCTCGCCCTCACCGGCAGCCCTTCTCCCATCGTTTACCGGCCTCTGCCGACGGACGATCCCAGACAACGGCAGCCGGATATTGGCAAAGCCCGCGCCCTCTTGGGTTGGGAACCTCGGATCCCTTTGCAGGTTGGGCTGCAACAGACCATCCCTTACTTTCGTCGGCGGCTGGGGCTGGACTAATCATCAGGTGCTCCCGACAACCCCAACCCGTTTGAGAACCATTTTCGCCTCAGCTCGATTGACCTGGGTGAATGGCTGCCAGCGGCTCCAGTTGGCGGGCTTGCTGTTGTAGCCGACTCACCAACTGCCGACATACCACTTCGCACAGCTCAAAGCACATGGGATCCGCAATTTGGTAATAAACACTCACCCCCTTGGGCTGACGGCTGACGATCCCTGCCTGGGTCAGGATCTTGAGGTGCTTGGAAACATTGGCCTGGCCCATACCCGTAGCTTCCAAGATTTGGGTGACGTTCTTGGGCCCCGAGCGCAACTGACACAGGATCTGCAGCCGGCTGGGTTCCGCCAAAACCTTGAAGTACTCCGCCACGCTGTTGAGAACCTGCGGCGTCAGGATCGTGCGACACTCATTCACATCCGCTCTGCTCACCGGCTTTCTCCCATCAACAAACCTGCTTGCGCCGTCCATGCAACTTGATTTTAACACTAGATAGTTATATAGTGTTCCTAGAAAGTCCAAGTTCACGTCGGGCTTTCGATACCAGACAGGAGGGCACTATGCTATTTCGCCAACTGTTCGACGCAGAAACAAGCACCTACACCTATTTAATCGCGGATCCGACAACTCGCGAGGCCGCCCTGGTGGATCCGGTACTGGAGCAGGTGGAGCGGGATTTGAAGCTGATTCGGGAATTGGGTCTAACCTTGAAGTACTGCCTGGAAACCCACGTTCACGCGGATCACATCACGGGAACCGGGAAGCTGCGGGAACTGACCGGTTGCCAAGGGGTGGTGCCAGTACAGGCCAAGGCTCAATGTGCAGATCGTTTCATCGGTCATGGGGAAACGCTGCAAGTGGGATCCGTCGTCATTGAAGCCATCGCTACCCTGGGCCACACCGACAGCCACATGACCTACCGCGTGAATGGGGATCGCGTCCTTACCGGAGATGCCCTGCTGATCCGCGGCTGTGGGCGCACGGATTTCCAAAGCGGGGATCCCGGCCTGATGTACGACCATGTTACCCAGCACTTGTTTACGCTGCCCGATGAGACGCTGGTCTATCCTGGCCACGACTATCGCGGGCACAGCGTCTCCACCATTGGCGAGGAGAAGCGCTGGAATCCCCGCTTTGTGGATCCGGAAACAGGCAATTTGCGCTCGCGGGAGAGCTTCATCGCCCTCATGAACAGCTTGAACCTGCCCCAGCCCAAGAAGATCCAGGAAGCGGTGCCGGCCAACGAGCAGTGCGGCCAAGTGGCAGCAGCGGTTTAATTCCTTCTGGGCAGCGAGGTGCAGGGTAAGCCCCCGCCGGCTGGGGAGCCCATGTGAAACTCCGATGGTGAGGGCCCGCTGCTCTGGGTAACCTTCTCTCAATTGGCTTGCCAGAAATGGAGAGTTTGAGCGTGGATCGAGAAAGTCTCTATGAGAGCGATTTCTACGCTTGGATCCAGCAACAAGCTCAATTTCTGCGGGATCGGGCCTGGGAGAAGCTGGATCTGCCCAATTTAGTCGAGGAGATTGAATCGTTGGGCAGGCAACAGCGGCAGGAACTGCGAAACCGACTTGCAGTTTTGGTTGGGCATCTCCTCAAGTGGGAGTACCAGCCAGAGGGGAGATCCGCAAGCTGGCTCCTCACCCTCCAGCTGCAGCGGCAGGAAGTTCTGGAGCTTCTTGAAGAAAGCCCAAGTCTCAAGCCCTATTTGCCAGAGGCCATCTCCAAGTCTTACTTGGGAGCGCTGAAGCTGGCCCTGGAGGAGACCAAGCTGCCCAGAAAGATTTTCCCCAAAACCTGCCCTTATTCCTCAGAGCAAATCCTGGATAGCCGGTTTTACCCCGGTGAGCCCAGTCATTTGCTTGAGGAGGGGGATTAATCCCAAAAATCGCTGCATTTTGCATTTTAGACAACGCTAGAAGCAAGGAGACAACCATGACCGTAACCCAACAAAACCCTATCCCTTCCGCTTCGCAAGAACGGGATCCCCGTCTCAAGGAGATCGATGCCCTGACCTTAAAACAGTGGCTGGATCAGGGGCGAGTGCAGCTCATCGATGTGCGGGAGCCAGGAGAATACGCCGATGAGCGGATCCCGGGGGCCATCAACATGCCCCTATCTACCTTTGACCCGGCCAAAGTGCCCGCCTCTACGCCAGAAAAGCCGGTGGTGTTGCAGTGCCGCATGGGCAGCCGCTCCATCCGCGCCGGTTGCCAGTTGCTAGACCGCGGTTGGCCGGAGGTCATTAGCCTTAAGGGAGGGATCGAGGCTTGGAAAGCGGCCAAGCTGCCCGTTACCCGCACCCAAAATGCTCCCATCTCCATCATGCGGCAGGTGCAGATTGCAGCGGGATCCCTGGTGCTCACCGGAACCCTTCTGGGGGCCTTTGTCAACCCCTGGTGGCTGCTGCTGAGTGGCTTTGTGGGCGCTGGGCTGGTGTTTGCGGGTGTAACCAACACCTGTGGCATGGCTCTGCTCTTGGCTCGCATGCCCTGGAACCGAGGTCAGGCGCTATGAGTGGGATCCCTTCTACTTCCTCTGGGGGGCAAGGGATCCTGGCGCGGTACCTGCCCTTTGCTAAGGAGTCCCTTTGGGTCTTCCACTATCAACGATCAGATTTGCCGGGAGATCTGATCGCCGGCCTTGTGGTGGCCATTCTGTTGGTGCCCCAGAGCATGGCCTATGCCCTGTTGGCCGGGTTGCCCCCCCAAGTGGGCCTGTACGCCAGTATTTTGCCGGTGATCGTCTATGGACTACTGGGATCCAGCCGCGCCTTGGCGGTAGGGCCAGTGGCCATCATCTCCCTCTTGGTGGCGGCAGGGTTGGAGCCGCTGGCCGGTCGCGTCAGCGGGACGGAGTCCTTGCCGGGCAGCCCAGAGTACGGGCAGTTGGCTTTAGGCCTGGCCTTGGAAGTGGGTTTGATTCAAGGGGCGATGGGGTTGTTGCGGCTGGGATTTTTGGCCAATTTCCTCAGCCATGCGGTGGTGACTGCCTTTGGCAGCGCGGCAGCTTTGATTATCGGCTTCAGCCAGCTCCGGCACCTCTTGGGAGTCAAGATTGCCAATACGGAGTCCTTCTTCCTCTTAGTGCAACGGCTGTGGCAGAGCCTGGATAAGGTGAACTGGGTAACCTTTGGCTTGGGGCTATTGGCAGTATCCCTGCTGGTGTACGCTCAGCGAAAGTTGCCCCACCAACTGCGGCGTTGGGGTGTGCCTCCAGGTTGGGCCTTGATTTTGACCAAGGGGGCACCGCTAGCGGCTGTGCTCGTGACCAGCCTGTTGGTCTGGGGCCTAAACCTCTCGGAGAGGGCAGGGGTATCCGTTGTTGGCTCCATTCCTTCCGGGTTGCCCCCCTTGGGCTTTCCCTCGTTGAGCTGGGGACAGTGGACAGCGCTTCTGCCCACCGCCTTGGCCATTAGCTTGGTGGGCTTCACGGAGAGCTATGCCGTGGGGCAGTCCTTGGCCAGCCAGCGGCGGCAGAAGGTGGATCCCAACCAAGATCTGGTGGCTTTGGGGGCAGCCAACTTGGCAGCAGCTTGCAGTGGCGGCTATCCGGTAACGGGCGGCATTAGCCGGTCGGTGGTGAACTTTCAAGCAGGCGCCAACAGCGGCCTGGCTTCCCTGATCACCGGCCTGTTGGTGGCTTTGACGGTCATCTGGCTGATGCCCCTATTCACCTTCTTGCCCCAGACCACCCTGGCGGCCATTGTTCTGGTGGCGGTGCTGGCCCTGGTGGATTTTCACCCCCTGCTGCAAAGCTGGCGCTACGACCGTGGCGATGCCCTGGTTTGGTTGGTAACCTTTGCCAGTGTGCTGGGGATCGGAGTGGAGCAGGGGATCGGAATAGGGGTGTTAGTCTCCATCCTGCTCTTTCTTTGGCGGGCTAGCCGTCCTCACATTGCCATCGTGGGTCAGGTGCCCGGTACGGAGCACTACCGCAACGTGCAGCGCCATGAGGTGATTACCGATCCCCGTATCTTGGCAGTGCGGGTGGACGAGAGCCTGTTTTTTGCCAACGCAGCCTACTTGCAGGAGTATCTGCTGCGAGAGGTGGCGGCGCGACCCACAGTGGAGCAGGTGCTGCTCGTTGCCAGCGCCATCAACTTCATCGACGGCAGCGCTTTGGAAGTGCTGACCCAGTTGGTGGAACGTTTGCAGCAGGCAGGGGTGGGCTTTGCCATGGCCGAGGTGAAGGGGCCGGTAATGGATCGCCTCCAAAAGGCTGGGTTTGTGGAGAAAGTGGGCGCTGAGCGCTTCTTCCTCTCCACTCACCAGGCGATGCAAGCCCTCGGATCCCAGCAGAGCCTCAGTCAGGTGTCATCTTCCTGATCAGCACAAGGGGGGTTTGTTCAGCGGCATTGCCGGCGGGGTTCTTGCCCAGGGCTTGCTCCACCAGCTCCCGCTCTACGCCGGGGCTGGCTGCCAGGATCTTGACCTGCCCCAGATCGTTGGCATCCACGATGGCCACTTCGTAGCCCGTCTGCCGATGCAGATCCCCCACCAACTTGGCCGGATCCCGCGGCCCCAGCACGATGAACTGGTCATAGGGAGGCAAAGTGCCAGTAACGTCGTCGATGAGGTCGGCCTGATCTCCCGCCAGGGCATAAAACACCCCAGAGATCCCCAGCAGTTTGGCCAGGGATCCCACCACAAAAGCCCACACCACCCGCCAGGCCCCGGAGCAGTCGATCAAAGTCTGCATCCCGTAGCAGCTTGAAAGACTGGTCTTGGAGGGGAAGAAGTAGCACAGGGTGCGGGCCAGCCAGCCGGGCTGCACCTGCAGGGGATGGCGGAAGTTGCCCTGGACAATAGCCACGGCGCTTTCCGAGATGGCCACCATATCGCCGGGCTGGATGTGAGGGCCTACATACCGCCGTAGCACCTCGGCCAAGTCATCGCTGGGGGTCAGCAGATGGGTGGGAACGGCGGCCCAAAGGAGGGATCCCTGCTTCTGCCAGTTCAGCTCTGGCAAGGGCTCCACCTCCTGCAACGGCAGGATGAGATGGCTGGTCTTGAGGGTGCGCCGCTGCCGCCCGTACTGGATGTAGTCCAACTCCAGCCAGGCAGAGCGCAGATCCGCTAGCCCTTTCCCCTTCAGCTCGATCTCGACTTCTAGGCCAGTCTGGCTCTGGGGGGTGAGGATGTAAGCCTGCCAGTAGTTGTCTTGCCGGGGGGGAAGATCCGGATGGCGAGAGCGCAGGCGTAGGCGGGTGTCAATGCCTTCTGGGGAGCCAGCGCTGAGCAAATGCAGTCGCGGCTGCACCTGGGCCAAGGTGACCTCAAAGAGGGGGTTGAGGTTGCGAGCCACAAACTCCGCTTGAATGACCCAGTGCTCCAAGGTGTTGCGGCCTATGCCCCAGCCCTTGGGTTCCACCACCAGCTGGTCAGCGGGGCGGGTTTTCAGCCAGTACAGCAACGTTCCCAAGCTGAGCAGCAGCCCGGCCACCACCTGGCTCCAAGCCGAGGGATCCCAAAGCCAACGCCAAGCCCCCCATAGGCTGAGTCCTACCCCAGCCAGCACTGCAGCCAACACGCCACGATTCACCATGCTGCTACTTGTTGCCATTGGGATCCCACTCCTCAAAAAAAGACAAGTGCTTAAGCCCTGCTAAAGTCTGCCCCTTTGTCCACCACAACACCCTAGACTACGGGTACGCTCTAGCTCTTCTCCTGAACCCTAGCCATCCTACCGGGAAACCGAAGCAGGCTGCGGCGAGATCTCCACACCAATTTTTAATCTCAAACAGTTAGCTTACAAATAGATTTCATCTCAGGCTTTTCAGAACACCCTTGGAGTTTCCTATGGCGCACAAACAGCAATTCAAAAGCTTTGACGACATGATTCAGGGATCCAAAACCCCCATCCTGGTGGATTTTTACGCCACTTGGTGTGGTCCCTGTCAGGTGATGGCCCAGGTGCTGGAGCAGGTGAAGCCGCAGGTGGGTGACGCCATCTCTTTCGTAAAGATTGACACAGAAAAGTACCCCAATATTGCTGCCCGCTGGGGTATCTACGCCGTGCCAACCCTCATCCTGTTCAAAGACGGGAAGCCGGTTGACCGTATCGAGGGGCTGTTGCAGCCTCGCGCCTTGTTGGAGCGGTTGCGGGCGCAGGTCAACCTGCCGGTAGGCTAGGTGGACGTTGCTGGGATGGGGTCTTTTGGTCATCTTCTGGTGGCACAGCGAGCTCTCCAGCAAAACCGTCTTTGAGATGTCCTCGCAGGTGTTTGAGCGCTCTTTGGGATCTCCGCCTCTGGAGGTTCACCTGGCGGGAGAGGTGCCCTATCGCACCGCTTGGGCTTGGCAGCAAGCCAGGGTGGCTCGCCTGATCTGCAATCCGCAGCTGCCAGATGGGCTCCTACTGCTCACCCACCCGCCGGTCTACACCCTGGGGGCAGGGGCGGATCCCAAGTTCCTCAAGAGCTTGGCTGGACAGATAGGATCCCCAGCTGCCCGCCCAGAATTCCTCTCTGGACAAGGGCCAGAAATCCTGCGGGTAGAGCGCGGCGGCGAAGTCACTTACCACGGGCCAGGCCAGTGGGTTGGTTATGCGATCCTCAACCTCAGGCGCCACCGTCTGGATCTCCACTGGTACCTGCGCCAACTGGAGCAGGTGCTTATTGAAACTGTGGCCCACTTTGGCCTGCGGGGGGAGCGGATCCCTGGCCTCACAGGGGTTTGGGTGGAGGGGCGCAAAGTGGCGGCCATCGGCATCAAGGTTTCCCGCTGGGTGACCTACCATGGCTTTGCCTTGAATGTCTGCCCCGATCTGTCGGCCTTTGAGGCGATTGTGCCCTGTGGGATCCCTGATCGCCCGGTGGGATCCCTGGTGCACTTTTGTCCGGAGGTAACGATGGCTGCCGTAGCTCCGGTGCTGGTGGAGTCGTTCTGTCAGGTCTTTGGGCTGCAGGCTCAGGCAGTTTCCCTGGCCGAGTGGTTGGGAGAGCCTCGGCTTTCTGACAAGTTGCTGGGAGAATCAACCGCTCAGACGCCTAAGCGCAAGTGAGGGGAAAGACCAGACAGGTTACCCAACTTCGAGGTGGCCCTAGGTTTAATCCAAGGGCGGCTACTCCACCCCCAACTGGCGCAGCAGTTGCTGCAGGATGGCCTGGTTGGCAAAGTTGCCACTCTTGGAGAAGAGAGCCAACGCCTGGCGAAAGTCGGCCATGGCGGCTTCTCGATCCCCCAGTTGCAGGTGGGCCACGCCGCGGCTGAAGTAGGCTTCTGGAATTCGCGGATCCAACTGGATGGCCCGCTCCGCATCGGCCAACGCCTCTTGGGGCTGGCGCAACTGGTTGTAGACGTAGCTGCGGTTCACATAGGCCGGCGCATAGGTGGGATCCAACTGCACCGCCCGATCCAGATCCGACAGGGCAGCCACGGGATCCCCCCGCAGCAACTTGAGGGATCCCTGCCAGTTGAACTCGGAAGCGGTGTTTGGGGCCGAGGTCTTCTCAGGAGGAGGTGGGAAGGCAGGCAAAGAGATGGCAGGGGCAGGAGCGAGGAATGCTGCCAAGAAACCTATCAGAGCTATCCTTCCCCATCGACACTTGATTGTGCTCCGCACCGCTAATGACGTCCTCTTCGGATCCCGAACTAGTTCAATATAGACCGTCGGCGAGAGGGGCAACCCCCTGCACTTAACTTGCAAGGGGTGCGGGGAGCTACAAGTTCCGCGCTCTGGCGGGAAAGTCAGGGTCGAGATACCGACTCCTCTGCCAAGTCGTTCTGTGACGCGGGGCAGGAATGCCCAATGGCAAGGTTGGGAGGCCCAAGCTCTATTGGCTAGAGTGAGGGCGGGGGGATGTTACAAGGAAAGCTTCTGGAATAGATGAGCCACCGGCAGGGCAAATCCTGGAATAACCTCTTCACCTTCTAGAAGATCAACCGATTTCAGGAGGCGGTCAGGCTCTTGAGAGCTGCGATACACCAGGACGTAGTGCTCGCTGGGGTGAACCAGCCAAACCAGGCGGCTGCCATTTTCAAAGTACTCCACCAGCTTGTCATGAATTTCTTCAACCGTATTGCGGGGGGAAAGCACTTCAACAGCCAGATCTGGAGCGCCTTCCAAAAATCCTGTGGGCAGTTCAGCCATGCCCTGCAAGCGTTCTTTAGCAAAAAAAGAGATGTCAGGGGAGCGCCAATTTCCACTCTTCATCTTAAAAGCAGTGCTGGAATCTAAAACGATCCCCAGCTTGTTGGACAAAACGTAGGGGGTCAAAGCTGCCAATAGGAGGCTGCAGACATAACCATGGAGTGCCCCCGCGCTTCCCATATCAATTGGCTTCCCATCAACAATCTCGTAGCGATGTCCCTCCCTGGACAACGCCATGAATTCTTCGGCTGTCCAAGCTCTTTTTCCCTGAGTTGGCACAGCTCCGACGGTCATCTGCAAACTCCTTGCTGCTCCTTCGACACCGCAAGCCAAGCCCGCAGGGATCCCCCAGCGGCTTTTCCTCGAGGGGGGACGCCAAAGGCTAAAATAGCCTAGCTCATCCTACTGTACCGACGGAAAAGGCACCTTGATCGAGCGCTACACTCTGCCCGAAATGGGCCAGATTTGGTCCACTGCCCACAAGCTCCAGACCTGGCTGCAGGTGGAGCTGGCTGTCTGTGAAGCGCAAGCGGAGCTGGGGCGGATCCCGCAAGAAGCCCTGCAGGAGATCAGAGCCAAAGCCGCCTTTGACCCGGCGCGGGTTTTGGAAATTGAGGCGGAAGTGAAGCACGATGTTATTGCCTTCTTAACCAACCTCAACGAGCACGTGGGCGAGGCAGGGCGCTACATCCACCTGGGCCTGACCAGCTCGGATGTGTTGGATACGGCCCTGGCCGTGCAGCTTGTGGCCTCGGTGGAGATCTTGCAAGCTCGCCTGGCCGACCTCATCGCTGCTATCCGCGACCAAGCTCGGCAGCACCGCTACACCCTCATGATCGGCCGCACCCACGGTGTTCACGCCGAGCCGATTACCTTTGGCTTTAAGCTGGCAGGGTGGCTGGCCGAGTGCCTGCGCCACCAAGAGCGCCTAGCTCGCCTGCGGGAAGTGGTGGCGGTGGGCAAGATCTCTGGCGCCGTGGGCACCTACGCCAACGTGCCTCCCCAGGTGGAGCAGTTGGCCTGCGCTCGCCTGGGCCTGAAGCCCGATACAGCCTCGACACAGGTAATCTCGCGGGATCGCCACGCTGAATACGTGCAAACCTTGGCTCTGATTGGCTCTTCCCTAGAGCGCTTTGCTACTGAAATCCGCCACCTGCAGCGAACAGAGGTACTGGAGGCTGAGGAGTACTTTGCCCCCGGCCAAAAGGGATCCTCTGCTATGCCCCACAAGCGCAACCCCATCAAGGCGGAACAACTGACGGGGCTGGCCCGTCTCCTGCGCGGGTATGCCGTCTCGGCCCTAGAAAACATTCCCCTTTGGCATGAGCGGGACATCTCCCACAGCTCGGTGGAGCGGGTTATCCTGCCCGATGCCTCCATTCTCTGCCACTACCTGCTGGTGAACATGGCCGACCTGGTGCGCCACCTGCAGGTTCACACCGGCAACATGGAGCGCAACCTCAACCTCTACGGCGGCGTCATCTTCAGCCAGCAGGTGCTGCTGGCTTTGGTGGAGAAGGGCCTTAGCCGCGAGGAAGCCTACCGCCTGGTGCAGGAAAATGCTCATCGCGCCTGGAACCAGCCGCAGGGGGACTTTCGCGCCAATCTGCTGGCGGATCCCCGAGTGATGGCCCACCTGAGCGAGGCAGAACTGCAGGCTTGTTTTGATCCGCGGCGCCACCTAACCCATTTGGACGAGATCTTTGCCCGCCTGGGCATTTGAGGGATCCCCTATGGTTTGGCAGCGGCAGCACGTCTTGGGCTTGGCGGATTTTACTCCCGAAGAATACCAGATGGTTTTGCAGACCAGCGCCAGTTTCCAGGAGGTGTTGACGCGGCGGTTGCCCAAGGTGCCCACCCTGCAGGGGAAGGTGGTGGTGACGCTGTTCTTCGAGCCTTCCACCCGCACCCGTTCCAGTTTTGAGCTGGCGGCCAAGCGCCTTTCGGCCGATGTGCTCAACTTTTCCCCTGGCACCTCTTCCTTGAGCAAAGGGGAGGCGCTCTTGGATACGGCCCGCACCTTTCTGGCCATGGGATCCGATCTCTTAATCGTTCGCCATGCCCAGGCAGGAGTGCCGCAGCAGTTGGCTGCCGAGATCGACCGCCGCGGATCCCCTGTGGGCGTTCTCAATGCCGGGGATGGACTGCACGAACATCCCACCCAAGGTTTGCTGGATTTGTTTACCCTCTGCAGCCATCTGGATCCCCGGCGTCCCCGTCTGGAGTTGCTGCAAGGGATCAAAATTGCCATTGTCGGCGATATTCTCCACTCGCGGGTGGCCCGCTCCGATATCTATGCCTTGGTGGCTGCCGGAGCTGAGGTTCACTTAGCCGGCCCTCCCACCCTGTTGCCCAAGGATTTTGCCCAGTTTGTGCCCGGCCATACACTCCCTGTCCATTGGCAGCTAGAGCCTGCCCTCGAAGGGTCGCGTTTTGTCATCACCTTGCGCCTGCAGCAGGAGCGCATGGGCGAGTTCCTTCTCCCCAGCCTGCAGGAATACCACCACCTTTTCGGCCTCACGCGGCAGCGGCTGCGCCTGTGCCACCCAGAGGTGAGGGTTTTACACCCCGGCCCGGTCAATCGCGGTGTGGAACTCAGCTCCGAGGTGATGGAGGATCCCGGCTTGAACCTGATTGAGCAGCAGGTCACCCACGGCGTGGCGGTGCGCATGGCCCTGCTGTACCTCATGGGGGGCGGGCGGATCCCAGCTTAGAGCCCAGATCTTTCTCTGCTCGGGGAACATGTAGAGCTGCCCCACGTCTAGAAGGTTGGAGTCTATCTTCTAACCAATTCTCTCTGCCAAAAGCCGAAAGAATCTCTGGGCGGGGCTTTTCCCGCCCTGCTGAAATCATGTCCAAGCTTGCCGAGAGGTGAGCAACATCTTTGTCTCAAATTTTACACATCTTGGATCTGGATCGAGTTTTTTTGCAGCCGTCTAAGCTTAGCTCTTATTCAAGTTGTGTCCGTTTGATTGGTTGTCAAATGAGATAGAAGTTCAGCAGTATAAGCCTTTTCGCGGATCCTGGGCTCCAGGATCCTGATTTTGCTGAAATCCAAACTGGCCAAAACCACCAGATGGAAAATCGAGGTTTGGAAACGAGCCAGCACACTCAAAAATATCGATTTTTCTCTTGACTTAACCCAAAGTTAACCTTTAGATATCCCTCCGTTAACTTTGAGGTTATAGGGTTGAAGATGTTGATTTGCCACAGATATTACCTATGCGAACCCTGCTTTCTGCTTTCTCCCTCACCGCTCTAACAGTAGGATTTCTAACAGCGACCTCGGCTCAAGCCCAAACCGTGCAAATCTCCGGGGCGGGCGCGACCTTTGCGGCTCCTTTGCTGCAACGTTGGTTTGACGCCTACAACCGCACCGTAGACCCCACTGTGCAAGTCAGCTATCAGTCTGTCGGTAGTGGTGCTGGCCTAGAGCAGGTGATCAATGGCACTGTGGACTTCGGCGCTTCCGAGGCGCCTTTCTCCGGTGCTCGCCTGGAAAGCTTCCGAGCTAAATACGGCTATGAGCCCCTACAGTTGCCTCTGGCGGGAGGGTCCATCGAGTTTGCCTATAACCTGCCCGGCATTGAAGGCGGAGAGCTCATCCTGAAGCGGAAAACCTACTGCGGCATCGTGACCGGCGAGATCACTCGCTGGGACGACATTCGCATCAAGGCCGAGAACCCAGGTATAGCAAACAAGCTGCCACCCCTGGACATCACCTGGGTACACCGCTCTGATGGTTCTGGGACTACCTTTGTGTTCACCAACCACATCAGAACTGTTTGCCCTAATTGGACAGCCGGTGCTGGTACTTCTGTCGAGTGGCCTGTTGGCATTGGAGCCCAAGGGAATGAGGGCGTAGCCGCCACCATCAAGCAGGAGCCAGGGGCAATTGGCTACGTGAACCAGTCCTATGCCAAGCTGGAAAAGATGACCACTGCTCGCTTGGAAAACAAAGCGGGCAACATTGTTGGGTTCTCGACTGAGGCAGCTACCTCGGCGCTTGATGCTCCCATTCCTGATGACTTTGCGCTGTTGGTGCCCGACCCTGAAGGGCCAAATGACTACCCAATCGTGGGCTTGTTCTGGGTGATGCTGTACCGCGAGTATCCCGATCAGCAGAAGCTGACCAAGCTGGTGGAGGCTCTGAAGTGGACCCAGGGGCCAGAGGGTCAAGCCATCACCAAGGAGCTGGACTACATCCCTATGCCTGAGGCGGCTATCCAGCGGATCTTTGCAGAGCTGGATGCCATCACCGTTAACCCCAAGGCGGTGCGATGACTGGGTTGCAGCCTGAACTCCACTAGAGTGGAGCTGGTGGCCGGCTGAGGAGGCAGATGAGGCTTTCTCGGTCGGCTGCTGGGCTTACCTTGCACGGTGGGATTTTTAGGAAAGATTTTGAACCGAAGATGATCATGGGAGAGAGGCTATGACTTCAGCGGCTACGGGTTATGGTTCACCACCAAACCCGGATATCGATGTTGACATTGAGAAAAAGGCGAGCCTGTCTCGGGCTGTTGATGTGGGCTTTGTCCGCCTGACGCTGGCCTTGGCAGGGTTTGCCGGCATTATCCTCATCTGGGTGATTCTTCAAACCACCGAAGCGGCTCTGCTGGCGATTCAGCAGTTTGGCTTGGGCTTCCTGGTTACTGCCCGCTGGAACCCGGTGGAAAACATCTACGGGGTGCTACCACAGATTTATGGCAGTTTGGTAACCTCTCTGGTGGCTTTGATTTTTGCCATCCCTCTGGGCATTGGCACTGCCATCTTCCTGGCGGAAGGTTTTGCCCCCAAGTGGGTAACGGAGCCGATTGGCTTTGCCGTTGAGCTGATCGTGGCCATTCCCAGTGTGGTGCTGGGGCTGTGGGGGATCTTTGTGCTGATTCCAGCAGTGCGGCCCATCTTTCGAGCCATTAACCAGACGCTGAGTTGGATCCCTTTCTTGGGTGGCCCGGCTCCGCGGGGGCCCAGCTTGTTGATAGTGGCTGTGGTGCTGGGGATCATGATCTCTCCCATCATCATCTCCATTACCCGCAGTACCCTTGAATCTCTGCCACGCAGCCTAAAAGAGGGCGCTTTGGCTCTGGGGGCAACCCGCTGGGAGACCCTCTTAACGGTGATGATCCCTGCCGGCCTGTCGGGCATTGTCAGCTCGATCATGCTGGCGCTGGGACGGGCCCTGGGAGAGACCATGGTAGCGGCCATGCTTTCCGGCAACGCCAACCGCATCAATATCTCCCTAATGCAGCCGGGATCCACCATTACTGGCTTGATTGCCTCTCAGTTTGGCGAGGCAGGACGCTTGCAGGTTTCGGCTCTCATGTATGCCGGCGTGGTGCTGATGGTGCTGACGTTATTGGTCAACATTGTTGCCGAGATCATCATCCGCAAGTTTCAAAACTTGGAGCAGTAACTTGGGAAGCAGAAAGAAGATAAAGGAGCACTGTTATCATGTCCGACTCAGCACAGCTTGCCCCTGAGAAGGTTGACATCGACATTACTCGTGCCGCCATTGCCCCTGTCCGCAATTACACAGGCATTGTCCTAACCCTGCTGAGTGGCCTCTTTGTGGCGGTGATCATAGCTTCCCTATCTTGGGTGCTGTGGGATGTGGGCAAGGAAGGCATCCAGCGGATAAATTGGGATGTCCTCACCCAGACCCGCTACCCTGCCCCTGGCCTGGCGGAAGGGGGCTTTGGTCACGCAATTGTCGGCAATTTAATGGTGCTGGCTACGGGGGCGGCTTTGAGCTTTCCCTTCGGCATCTTGGCGGCAGTGTACTTGTCTGAATTCGGTCGCGGCACCCGCTTGGCTTATCTGGTTAAGTTTTCCTGCAATGTGCTCACGGGGGTACCGGCCATTCTCTGCGGCCTGTTTGCCTATGCTGTGGTGGTGAGGGGATCCGGCTTTTCGGCTTTCTCGGGAGGGGTGGCTTTTGGCGTGCTGATGCTGCCGATTGTCGTCCGCTCCACCGAGGAGGCGTTGCTGCTGGTTTCGCCCGACATGCGCTTGGCTTCCCTTGGCCTGGGCTCAAATCGCTTTCAGACCACAATGCGCGTTGTTTTGCCGGCAGCGGCACCGGCCATCGTAACCGGGCTAATCCTGGCTTTGGCCCGAGCGGCAGGCGAGGCTGCACCTCTGCTCTTTACCGCCTTCAACAACAATTTCTGGTCTACTGATCTCTTTGGCCCGGTGGCTACCTTGCCGGTGATGGTCTACTTTTTCTCCATCATTCCCTACAGGGTGCAGCAGGAGCTGGCTTGGGCGGGCGCTTTGGTTTTGTTAGCCATTGTTTTGGCGGCCAGCTTGACCGCTCGCTTTTTGGTGTACAAGACCAGGAAATAGCCTGAGGATTCTCAACAAAGTCTTGAATCGAACTCTTCGTCGAACTCTAGCTCTTTTTGTGAGTGCTGCCATGCAAACTCAATCTCTTAACCAGACCTCTTACGTTTTCAGGACCGAGAACCTGAATGTCTACTATGGCTCCAATCTGGCGGTAAAAAATGTTACTCTGGACATCCCAGCCCGACAGATTACTGCGTTTATCGGCCCTTCCGGCTGTGGCAAAAGCACGATCCTACGTTGCTTCAACCGCACCAACGATTTGATCCCCGGTGCTCGTGTAGAGGGCAAGCTCACCTACCACGGCAAGGATCTCTACGCCAAAGAAGTCGATCCGGTGGCGGTGCGGCGGCGTATCGGCATGGTCTTCCAAAAACCCAATCCCTTCCCCAAAAGCATTTACGACAACGTGGCCTACGGCCCGCGGGTGCTGGGGATGAAGGTGGACTTGGACGAGGTGGTGGAAACCTCGCTGAAACGGGCTGCCCTCTGGGATGAAGTCAAAGACAAGTTGAAAGAAAATGGTCAGTCGCTGTCGGGAGGGCAGCAGCAGCGCTTGTGTATTGCCCGCGCTCTGGCGGTACAGCCGGATGTGATTTTGATGGATGAGCCCTGTTCGGCACTGGATCCCATTTCCACCCGCCGCATTGAGGAGCTGATGAAGGAGCTGGAGGAGGAATATACCATCATCATCGTCACCCACAACATGCAGCAGGCCAGCCGCGTCTCGGATATGACGGCTTTCTTCAGCGTGGAGCTGGTGGGATCCAACCGTGTGGGCGAGCTGATTGAATTTGACAGAACTGAAGTCATCTTCAACAGCCCCACCAAGCAAGCCACAAGAGATTATGTGGAGGGCCGCTTCGGCTAATCGACCTGGCCGGACAGGGATCCTTCCCATACTGTTCTCGGCAAACCCTTTTGCAGGCAATTTCTGCCGATGATGGAGTCTGAAGAACCGTTGCACCCAAATACGGATACCCATGATCGTTGCCGCTCCTGACAAGCTGCAGGCTTTGCGTTCTGACTTAGAGGGTATTGAGATCATCACTGATCCGGCTCAGGTGGCCAAGTTGTCGTTGGATTTTTACCACTACAGCCCCGTGCTGAGCCGACAACTGAGCGACAAGCGGGGAGATTTGGTGGTGCGCCCCGCCGATGAGGCCGAGGTGATGCGGGTGGCAGCGGCCTGTGCCAGGCTGCGGATCCCGGTTACGGTGCGCGGTGCCGGTACCGGTAATTACGGCCAATGTATCCCGCTGGCCGGGGGTGTGATCCTGGACATGGGCAAGCTCAACCAGGTGCTTTGGGCCAAGCCGGGCTTGGCGCGGGTGCAGGCGGGGGCCAAGTTGATGGCCATCGACAAACACACCCGGGAGATGGGCTGGGAGATCCGCATGGCTCCTTCCACCTATCGCACGGCCACCATCGGGGGGTTCATTGCCGGCGGCAGCGGCGGCATTG
The DNA here is from genome assembly GCF_047462035.1 of Synechococcus sp. R5-15. NCBI lineage: Bacteria > Bacillati > Cyanobacteriota > Cyanophyceae > Synechococcales > Synechococcaceae > Synechococcus > Synechococcus sp. R5-15. The sequence continues at coordinate 58,091 of NZ_JANSIK010000050.1, forward strand.
GCTCTGTGACCTACGGCCAACTGCGGGATCGCGGCAACATCTTGGGTTTGCGGGTGGTCACCCTGGAGGAAGAGCCGCGGGTGCTGGAGCTGCGGGGAGATGAGGTATTCAAAGTAAGCCATGCCTGGGGCCTGAATGGGATCATCACCGAGGTGGAGATTCCGCTGGCGCCTGCTTACCCTTGGGCAGAGCTGGTGGTGGCTTTTCCCCCCGCAGGAGGGTTTATGCCCTGTGCCCATTTTGGCCAGGCCCTGGGCGATGCGGATGGGATCATCAAGAAGATGATCAGCCTGCACGCTTGGCCGATCCCCAGCTACTTTGCGCCGCTGCGGGGCTATCTGCCAGAGGGATCCGCTGTGGCCCTGTTGATGGTGGCCGAATGCAGTGTGGAGCCGCTGTTGGAGCTTGTCCGGGAACATGGGGGCCAAGTGGTTTACAACAAAACTGCCCAAGAGGCCGCCAAAGGGATCTCGCTGGGGGAATTTTCTTGGAATCACACCACCTTGCACTGCCGCAGCGTGGATCCCAGCCTTACCTATTTACAATCGGCTTTTCCCGCCGATCGGGAGCTGAAGCTGGTGCAGCACATGTACGAGTATTTTGGCGACGAAGTGCTGATGCACCTGGAGTGGATTCGCATCAACGGGCAAGCTACCCCTGTCGGCCTGCAAATTGTCCGCTTTACCACCGAAGAGCGTCTAAACGAGATCATGCGCTACCACGAAGAGCAGGGAGTATTTATTGCCAACCCCCACACTTTCATCATCGAAGACGGCGGGCGCAAAGTGATGGATCCGCGCCAGATTCGTTTCAAAGAAGAAGTGGATCCCTATGGGTTGCTTAATCCGGGCAAGATGCGCACCTGGCAGGAGCGCACCTCTGCTTGAGGAATAGCAACAGTAGCACAGCAATTGGCCTTGGTCTATCTGTATTGCCCATGTTTAATCCCTGATGGATTGTCTGGGCAGGACAACACCAGTCCAAAGCTCTACAGTCAGTACTGTGGGAATGCTGTCCACCGTTAAATGCTTTGTGGTGTGGACTGTCAAACTTCCGGCAGCCAGTCCTCTGCAAGCACCAACTCTGGGGAGTAGGGGCAGACATCTGGAAATGTCGAGATTTCTATCCCCGTTTGCCTGGCTGCTTGGCGGCGCGCCCGTTGATAACTCTCTTCAAGTTGCTCTACCAGATAACCTTTTAGGCTAGGGCTATCTTCTATGGCCAATCCGATTTGGGTTCGCGCATCTGTAATGGAATCTAGCCAGCTATCTGAACGGCGCTGAGGTTGATACTGCCACTTGAGCAGATGCAGCAGAAGGCGAGTTAATTGACTGGTAATCCCTCGTCGTTCGCTCTTACCCAAATTCTCAACCTCTTCAATTAAGTGTGTTAGGTCAATTTCATGCCAGCGCCTTTCCCGCAATAGCCGGGTTGTTCGGTCAATCCACAAGTTAAAGTCTGTCGAGTATAGATTGCTCATAGCTTTGTCCTGCTGAAAAATAGGGTCGCGATAATTATGAAATCCAGACTACGTCCTTCTTGAGTTTACTACAATAATGCCTGTAACACCTGAGTTCTCAACCGTCTGGGAGCAGAGCACTCTGGTGATAAACCTTATCCAGACAACTCTTTCTATGGTCATTTCGACTTAAACCGGAACACTGCACCCACACCTAGGGTGCACCGAGCCAGAAGGCTGTTCTCAATAGCCCAGGCGTCTTACCCTAAACTGAAGCGACTGTATTTGACGAAGAGTGGATGGAGAGGGTGCATCTGTGGAGAAAGGTTCGAACAAATGCTTTAACTGCCATAGTAGTTGATGGCTAAAGTTCCCACTAGGGTAAACTGCAAGGTCAAGATCACGAAGTAGAAAATGGCGCGGGGCTTGAACAGAGTGAGCATCAAGCCTATGGCTTTCAAGTCTACTATCGGCCCAAACACCATAAAAGCCAACAGGGATCCCGGCGTGAAGGTGGCGGCAAAGGAGAGGGCGAAAAAGGCATCCACCGTCGAGCAGATGGAGATGATCCCGGCCAGGGCCATCATGATCAGGATTGAGAGCAATGCATCTTGGCCATAATCCAGCACAAACGAACGCGGGATCACCGTTTGAATCAGGGCCGCCATCGCCGAGCCCAAGATGAGCACGGATCCCAATTCGCGGATCTCCCTGGCCCAGGTCTGCAGCAGGAGAACTCCTTTTTGTCCCCTGGAGGGAGAAGGCGCAGCGGCCAGAGCAGAGCGATACACATCTTCAGCCGTTTGTAAAGTGGCCAGGGATCCGCCAGAGGCCCCTTGAGCAGGGCTCTGGGATCCAATCCAGAAGGTGCCCCCCTGCAACAACGGCGAGCGGGAGATGTTCTTCGGATCAGCTTCTTGGGAGCAATTGCGCTGCAGCTCCCGCCAGACTGACGGCTGCAACAGAGGCTGGAAATCCTTTTGCAGGCTGAAGATCAAGCCGACGACAACCGCAATGCCGAAGGAAAAGAGAACTCGGTAGATCACCAGCTCCGGCATGGAGCGAAAGGCAATCCAAGTGGAAAAGATCACCACCGGGTTAAACACCGGCGCCGCCAACAGAAAGGCCACCGCCACGTGGGGTGGGATCCCTTTGATCACCAGTTGACGGGCCACCGGCAGGTTGCCGCACTCGCACACCGGGAAAAAGAATCCTAAAGCGCCACCGGCCACCGCGCTGCCGATTTTGCCTTTGGGCAGGAAACGGGCCAACTGGGATCCCTCCACAAACACCGCCAGCAGCCCCGACAGAAACACCCCTAGCAGCAAAAATGGCATGGCCTGCACCACAAGGCTCAGAAACAGGGTGAACCCGTCTCGCCAAAGGGGAGAGTCCAAGAGGCTCAACACACCACCTCACGCACGACTTGGGCCTTACTGAGTTTGGATCTCGGCCCAGCGCCCTGTCAAACGGCTCTCAACCCCGCTCTTCTATAGGGATGTAGCGTTGCTGGCGTTCACCTGTGTACACCTGGGTGGGTCGGAAAAGCCGATTATCGGACAACTGCTCCCGCCAATGGGCCAGCCAACCCGCCGCTCGGGCAATGGCAAACACCGGTGTAAACAAATCTTCTGGGATCCCCAGCTTGGCGTAGACCAACCCTGAGTAGAAGTCCACATTCGGGTAGATCCCCTTCGGCCCCAGCAACTCCTCGCACACCCGTTCCACTTCCAGGGCAATGTCGTAGTACTTGTCGTGGCCGTAGCGCTCAAATAGCTCTTCGGCCAGCCGCTGCAGGATAGTGGCCCGCGGATCCTTCACCTTGTAGACTCGGTGCCCCATGCCCATGATGCGCTGTTTTTTGGCCAGTTTCTCCTCGATAAACGAGCGCACATTTTCCACCGAGCCAATTTGCCGCAGCAGCATCATCACCTGTTGGTTGGCCCCCCCGTGCAACAGCCCCGAAAGGGTACCCACCGCCGTGGCCAGGCTGCTGTAAGGGTTAGCCAGCGTGGAAGCGCTCACCAGAAGGGCAAACGTGGAGGCATTGACTGTGTGCTCGGCGTGCAAGATGAGACAGGTATCGAAAATGCGGGCCAACCAGGGATCCGGCTTCTTGCCCGAGAGCATGTATAGGAAATTGGCAGCATGATCCAGGTTGTCGTCCGGGGGAATGGGATCATTGCCCTGTCGCATCTGGTGGAACATGGCCACCATGGTCGGCAGCTTGGAGAGCAAGCGGGTGACGGTGCCGAATACATAGTCGGGATCCATCTCCCGCAGCGGGTAAAACAGCCCCAAGCCCGCCACACAGGTTTGCAGAGCATCCATCGGGTGGCCCGACTCTGGAAACGACTTGATCATGTCGCGGATGCGGTATTTCACCCGTCGATGACTGCGGATCGCCTGATCAAAGTTGTCCAGCTCCGATTGGGTCGGCAGCTTTCCAAAGATCAGCAAGTAGGCTGTCTCCAGAAAGGTACTGTGGGCGGTCAATTCCTCGATGGGGATGCCCCGATATTCCAGGATCCCCGCCTGGCCATCCACAAAACTAATGTTGGAGCGTGTGGCCGGAACGCCTTCCAAGCCTGGTCTGTATTCGCCATCCGCCATGGTCGGATCCTTAGAGCAAGTATTTCCTAGATAATGATGAATCAAGGGTTGCCAAAGGTGCCTGGAACCCAACCCCTTGTTCCTCTTGGGCAGCACTGACCCCGCTTTGCCCCATTGACATGCTCCCTGCTCTAGAGGGCGAGGATTCCAGTTACTGGTTCCGTGACAGCACTTACCGTAAAGGACTCCGTCTCGCTTTCGCAAGAAGGTTTCCCCTCTACGACAGCGGCGCTTGTCTCCCCAGTGGTTTTCTTTTTCAAGGCGGCTTCCCCCTGCCCTAGGGTGTTGTTGCAGACAACAAAAAACTATTACAAAACTATTTATTTATTATTATTTGTTTGGGTTTGACCCAGTCGTTAAACCGTTGGGCTTCTGCAGCGGTTGACTACCCTGCCGCTGCCGGCAGCATAGCACAAAGCCGCTCCCTACTGCTCCGCAAGCTGTCGCGACTGCGTCAGCGAGCCGTGAGCCTTGAGGGCCCAGTTTTTGGGTAAAGCAAAGTTTGGATCCCTGCAGCCAAATGCTGCCCCTGTCATCCTTCACAGAGAGCTGGGCTGGGATCTGCCTTCTATCTTGCAACAGCTCCCGCTGCCCGACGCAAAAATTGTTGCTATGGTGAGAACTGCGCCCGGCTTGAGGGATCTTGGCGCCTGCCGGAGCCGTGAAAGTTCGCTCCCCCGCTTGGAGATCGGCATCGATGTCGGATACTGCTCAAACTCACCTTGGCTCCAGCCCAGTGCAAGGACTGGAGTACGTGGTGCTGGGAGTGGCCACTTGCTTCCAGCAGGATCAGGAAGGTCGCCTGGTAGAGGTTTTGGTGGCCGAGCCGGTGCCTGCTGCCGATTTGGACTGCCTGGCCCAAGAACGCCGCAGCACTTCCTATGTTCTCCTCTACGCCACAACCTACGCCGAGATCGTGAACAACGGGATCCCAACTTTGCCTGCCGATGTTTTCCCGCCAGGGGTGTTGTTGGGAGAAGACTTCGTGGAACGGGTGCAGGCAGCGGCCCGCACCTATCGCAGCAAGCCCCAGTTTCGCCATATCCCCCTGCACCAAACCTGCACTCCAGAGCGGGGGGTGTTCAGGCTCAATCACAGCGTTGAGCCGCGACGGATCCTCAACGCGGTTGTGGAGGTGAAGGATGCCGACAACATCAAACAGCACCCCCACACCCATCAACGGCTCTGACTCACTGGGCTGTACGGGTCAGACGTGCCCTGGAAAGCAGGTTGAACCGCCACTCTGGGCTAGGCTTCGGGATCCCTCTACCCTTCTGGAGCAGGTACGCAGCGGTCAGCAGTTTGGCCCGGCGTTGCTTGCTTCTGTGCCGGACGAATGGCTAGGACGGTTGGTGGGGGTGTCGGGAGATCTGATCCAACGTTGCCGTCGAGAAATGAGGATCCCCGCTGGCGCTTTGGGCTGCAGAGAGCAAGATTGAGACGGGGGGAGCCCAAGAGAGAAACTCGAGCGCTTGTTTCACCAAAAGACAAGCTGCTGCCGCCTCAACCCCAGCAAAAGGACGGCAAAACACTTGGTCAAAGGAATTGGTGGCTTTCCGGCTGCAACACTATCTCGCTCGGTACAGCACCAGCGGGCGCTGTAAGGGCAAAGCAGATGGCTTCCGCAGCCGTGGCAGGGCTGAGCATCTTGTCTCGTTGCACCTTCAGGCTGATGGGATCCCAGAAGGGTGAGTCGATGCCCCCGAAGTAAAACAGCGTAAATCTGACCCCAAAGCGCTTCAGCTCATCGGCCATGCACTTGCTAAACCCGACCACCCCAAACTTGGCCGCACAGTAAGCAGAGGCCATCGCCATGGGATAACGTCCAAGGACGCCGGGAAAATTGAGGATGTGGCCGGATTTTTGCTCCCGCATGGGGTTGGCAGCCAGTTGGCTGGTGTAGAAGCTGCCCTTCAGGTTGACCGCCAGCATTCGCTCCAGGTCTGCGGGGGTTAGCTGGGGAGCAGGCTTCAGGATCCCGGCCCCGGCCAGGTTAATCAGCACGTCAATGCGCCCATGCTTTTGCACCGTTTGGTTGACCAGTGCCTCTACCTGGGCATAGTCCGTCACATCAGTGGGGATCCCCAATCCAGAGGCAGCCCCCAAAGAGGCTGATTTCTCCACCAGAGCTCGCAGGGGCTCCTCTCGCCGAGCGGCCAACACCAGATGGGATCCGGCCTGAGCCAGCATGGGCACCAGGACGCTGCCGATACCCCCTGTTGCCCCTGTGATCAAAATAACTGCCTGCGATAGCGGAGAAGACACGTTACGTTTCTTAAACTCTTTTTCCCATCATACACAGGGATCCCGACAAGCCAGTCACAGCCCCACTGGATCCCTCGACAGAGGTCATCTGAGCGGTGGAGAAGACAGGAAAGGCTGGTACAGCCACAACCCACTGAACCCCAGGGTTAGGAGAGTGAGGGGCAGGCCAAAGCGCAGATGTTCTCCAAACGAGAGCACGTAGCCTTTTTTGGCCGCTGCCTCGACTGTGATCAAATTGGCCACCGCCCCAAATAGAGTCAAATTGCCCGCCAAAGTGGAGCCAGCAGCCAGCAACAGCCAAGCGGTGGTCTCCTGTCGGGGCAGGAACGATTGCAGCAACAGCACCGCCGGCACATTGGAGATGAGGTTGGATAAAACGGCCACACTACTCAGCAGGGCAAGAGGGGATCCCGCCAGACTCTCTGCCAAGGATCCCAAGCCCATCCCCCAAGCAGTGACCAGCTCTCCCGTTGCCCGCGTCAGGATAAATAGCCCGGAAAACATCACCAGCAGATTCCAGTCCACCTGCTCCAAAAATCGCTCTGGCTTCAGCCTACGGGTAATCAACAACAGGGCCGCCGCCACCAAAGCCGATTCTGCCAAGGGAAGTCCGGCTACAAAGGCCACAAACAGCCCCCCCGTAATCACCACGCTCTTGCGCAACAGGGGCGGGTAGAGCCGCAGCGGCAGCCAAGGCACCTGGGCAAAGGGTTTCAACGAGCGCACCTCAGGGTAGTACAACCACAGCAACCCCACTTCCAGCAGCAGCCCTACCACGGCAATGGGGGTCATCTGGGCAGCAAACTCCAGGTAGCCGATCCCAGAGAAGGAGCCGATCAAAATATTCTGCGGGTTGCCGCTCAGGGTGGCGACGGATCCCAGGTTGGTGGCTGCCGCCAAGCCCAGCAGATAGGGAATCGGGTTTAACCCCAGCACCGTTGTGACCTGCAAAGTCAGGGGAGTAAACACCAGCGCCAGCGTGTCGTTGAGCAGGAAAGCCGAGAGCAGCCCGCTGCCGAACACCAGCATGATCAACAGGCCAAAGGGGCTGCGGCTCACCCGAATCAAGCCCAGCAAAGCCAACTGAAAAGCCCCCCCATAAGACAAGCTGGCATTTACCACCATCATGCTCAGGAGAAACACAATCGTGGTCGGGTCAATGGCTTCCCAAGCCTGCCGTAGCGACAAGGTCCCCAAGCCAATCAACAGGGCGGATCCCACCAGGGCGATGGTGGCCCGGTTCATACGCAACCTAGGCAGGGATCCCAGTCCCAACCCGACATAGCTCAAACCCAACACCAACCAAGACAGCCCCTGCACCCCCCGATCCCTCCCGCACTTCTTTCAGGATCCCTGATGGGTTCAGCCAATGGCAAAGGCTGGAGTTGAAACAGGCCCAACATTCCCGATACTCAATGAAGTCACAAATAAGTCACAAGAACCAATCATGGTCAGAAACCTTTCGGGATAGTCCAAAAGCTCCGCTGGATCAGCGCGTTTGCCTCGGCGAGCTGCAGACCGAGCAGAGGTGGCGAGAATATCCAAGGTCTGGCCATCGTTCGTAGGATAATGGGAGCCCGCAGACATTGAGTTACCCACCGTTCACTGAGGAGTTGTCCCCTTGGTCAAAGAACGCGTAGAGGTCATCGTCCCGGCCACCACCGCCAACTTGGGGCCAGGGTTCGACTGCATCGGTGCAGCCCTAGAGCTCTACAATCACTTCTATTTTCGCGAGATCCCTTCCGGCCTCAGCATCCACTACCGTGGCAGCGACCACATCAGCCAAAGCAAGGACAACCTGGTGTACCGGGCTTTTTGCCGCGCCTTTGAGTTGCTGAGTAAGCCTGTGCCGGGGGTAGAAATCGAAATTACCCTCAACGTGCCCCTGGCGCGGGGGTTGGGCAGTTCTGCCACCGCCATTGTCGGCGGCTTACTGGGGGCCAATGCCATTGGAGCACTCAACTTAGCTCCCGAAACCCTTCTACAACTGGCTATTGCCTTGGAGGGCCACCCAGACAATGTGGTGCCCGCCCTGCAGGGCAGTTGTCAGCTTTGTGTGCAGGGACAGCAGGGGCAATGGGTGTTCTGTCCGGTGGAGTGGCATGAGAGCATTGGCATCCTGGCCGTAGTGCCCAACTTTAAGCTTTCCACCCAAGCGGCCCGCGAGATCCTGCCCAAATCCGTCAGCTTGGCGGATGCGGTTTTTTCCAGCAGCCATCTGGGCCTGCTCATTCGCAGCTTGCAGTCGGGGCGGGTGGACTGGCTGAAGGTGGCTCTGCAGGATCGGCTGCACCAGCCGGCGCGTATGGAGCTGATCACTGGGTTCAAAACGGTTCAAGCTGCAGCCATGGCTGCCGGAGCCTATGGGGTGGTGATCAGCGGAGCCGGCCCCACTCTTCTGGCCCTCTGTGCTCCCGAGAATCGGGAACGGGTGGGATCCGCGATGGTCAGCGCTTGGGCGCAGTTGGATATTGAAGCGGAGGCCAAACTGCTCAACCTGGACCGGCAGGGAGGACGGGTGGTGATCCACTCCCAGCCGTCTGGATAGGAAACTCCCTGTCCAATCGGGGAGCTACCCTGCTGCCGGGAAGCCATCTTGCAGCAGCAACACCAAGGGCGGAAGAAATAGCCAAGCCGCCACCATCAAGGACGCCACTGCCGCCATCAACACCGCTGCCGCCGCGCAATCTTTGGCGATCTCGGCCAGGAGATGGTACTTGCTGCCCAGGGTGAGATCCACCACTGCTTCCAGAGCGGTATTCACCAGCTCCAGCGCCATCACCAAACCGCTGGTTAGGCTAATCACGGCCATTTCCAGGGCGCTCAGCTGCAGGCCCAGCCCAAGGCCAAAGGCTATCACCGCCACCGCCATGTGGATGCGGAAGTTGCGCTGGGTGCGGATGGCATAGACCAAGCCCTTGCCCGCGTAGTAGAAACTTTTGCCCAAGTTGTCGGCCACTTGCCAAGAGGGGGGGCGTCGCCAGGGATCCCTTCCCAAAGGCTCGGCACTGGCTGCCCGATCCGCCTCAGATGGCTGCGCTGGGTCTCTGGAATGGACGCGCCGCCGGAACACCGCCAGGCGAGAACGCTCCGGCAACCGACTAGGGCTGTTGGCCATGGGCCACCTCCCCATCCAGTTGGATGGCTGCGAGCAACTGTCGCTGTTGCTGCAACATGCGCTGCAGGGACAGTTCATCCGGGTGATCCCACCCCAGCAGATGGAGCAACCCGTGGCTGGCCAACCAGGCCAACTCTTGCGAAAGACGATGCCCCTGCGCTTTGGCCTGTGCGCGGGCGGTGGGCACCGAAATCACAATATCCCCCAGCAGGCGTACCCCCGTTACGTCTTGGATCTCAAAGGGGGCAAACATCTCCTGCGCGGCAAAGGCCAGCACGTCGGTAGGCTCGTCGAGGTGGCGAAACTCGCGGTTGAGCTGGCGGATGTGCTCATCGGAAGTGAGGCAAAGGCTGAGCTCGCATGGCTCCTGGACTCCCAGCTCTTTCAGCCAGATCTCAAACCAATGACGCCAAGTGGCTTCTTCAACCGGGCTGGGGATGTTGAATTGCAGATAGAGATCTAAAAATCCATCCATGCGGGCCTCACTCACACCACGCCCCTTATTCTACTGGTTTGCCCAGATTGGGCCAGGTTTTGCTTCTTTGCTCTGCCAGCTGTTTCAGCGCCTGTCGTAGTCGATTCTCCAGCTCATGGCAGCCCGAATGCAAATCCTCTGGCGGGAACAGATCTCCGGCAACGCCGACCGCCCAGGCCCCTGCTTGCAGGTATTCCGCTGCCCCGGCCAAGGTGACTCCCCCTGTGGGGATCAACGGCAGAGATCCCAGCACCGATTGTAGATGGCGCAGGTAGCGGGATCCCCCCATGCTCTCCACCGGAAACACCTTCACTGCCGTTGCCCCCGCCTGCCACGCCCTCCAGATCTCGCCGGGGGTGAGGGCACCGGGCACGATGGGCAGCCCCACCTCCCGACCCCAACGGATAACTTGCTCATCGGTGAAGGGGCAAACGCAAAACTGGGCTCCTGCCTGCCAAGCCTGCTCCGCCACCTGCCGATCGAGAACAGTGCCCACCCCTATCCAACACTGCGGGTGGTCTTGCCGCAGTTGGGCAATCAACTCCAGGTATTGGGGAACTTGCGTGGTGATTTCAATGTGGCGGATCCCGGCCCGGATGGCCAGCATGGCTCCCTCGAGAGCTTGGGCTGGGCTGGCCCAGAGGCGGATCACGGCAATCAGCGGCTGCTGCCACAGATGGAGTAACCAGGGGTGCTGTGACCCTTTTCTGAAACTGCACTCAGCATCCTCGAATGCCATCTGTAGGAAAATACCCGCTCAGTGTTTTGCAGTTGCTTGGGTTTAGCTTAAGTTTAATTGCAATCCAAAAACGAAAAAGTCAGCCTGCCAATGAAATAATGACAAACCATAAAGCCTAAACGTCTTTTCTTTCAAGGGAAAGCCTAGCAGATGACTCAGGAACAAGCAAAGCCGGTGTTTTATAGGGGCAACTGTTTGCGCGTTCGTGGCCTTTGCCGGAGTGTTTGCTTTTCCCAGCTTTTCACGGCGTTGCTGGTTCCTGCTCTGGCCTTGTTGTCTCCCTAACCGGTGCTGAACTCAGCAGAGAAGAGGAGGAAGATTCCTCAAACCAAAGGTGCCGCAAGGTATCCCGTCTGTATGAGGCAACTTTTTGGTTGGCCTTCTAAGCGTGAGGTTTGCCAGCAGGTGAGCGGCCAGTTTATCGTCATTTCCTAGTTTTTCTAGTTTTTCTAGTCCGTTGAGGTTGCTGCCGCTTGAGTTGCATGCCGTCAGGCCTGTGGGATCCGGAGGTGGAGTCGCTACTGTCTGGCTCTTCTGTTGCTGTTCGGAGTAGCCCTAAATAGCCAGCTCAGGCCCGATTCAGATCCGTGGGGATCTTTGTATCCTTAGGGTCGATGGGTCAGTCGCAGAGGGTGTGAGGAGTGACGAGTCTCAGTCGTGGGGCACACAGGCTAAAAGGGTGGATAGCGCTCGGATTGCTCACCCTCTTGCTGTTGGGGGGACTGGGGGGGGTTGCCCCGTCTCAGGCGCAGAATGTCAACCAATTGCAACAGCGGCAGCAGCAGATCCAGCAACAAATCCAGAGCACTCAGCGCCGCTTGGGAGAACTGCGCCAAGCAGAAGAAGAAGCCCGCCGCCGCATGGGATCCCTGCAGCAAAACATTCGACAGACCGAATCCAGCCTTCGCGACAATCAGTATCGTCTGGAACAAGCCCAGAAAGCCCTGGAGCAAGCTCAAAAGGAGCTACAGGAGCTGGAAGACCGCCTGAGACGGCAGCAACAGGGCACGGCTGCCCGTTTGCGCTACATGCAGCGACAGGGGGCCGAACATTGGTGGGCTTTGCTGCTCACCAGCCGTGACTTGAACGAGTTTTTCGACCGCCGCCACCAACTGCAACTGTTGATCGAGGCGGATCGGCAGTTGATCCAAGAGCTGCAAGCAATGGCCAAGGAGGTGGATCAACAGCGCATTGCTCTGGAGATGCAGCGCAACGAGATCTCTTTGATTTTGCAGGAGCTGGCCGCCCAGAAGAACCAACTGCAGCAGCAGGCGGTCGCCCAAGAGCAGCTGTTGAGCCGCTTGGCCAACGAACGCGCGGCCTATGAAGCAGCCCAACGGCGGCTGGAAGCCGATTCCCAACAGTTGACTCTCCTCATCCAGCAACTGATCGCCCAGCAGGCCCAACAGCAGGGGGGCAGGGATCCCGTTCAAGGGACGGGCCGATTCATCGCTCCGGTGCGCGGGCCGATCACCAGTGGCTTTGGCTGGCGGGTTCACCCCATCTACCGCAGTCGCCGCTTTCATGCGGGGATCGATTTTGGTGTGCCCACCGGCACTGCGGTGAGAGCCTCCGACCGGGGCACCGTCATCTACGCCGGCTGGTACGGCGGCTATGGCTACACGGTGATTGTGAATCACGGGGGCGGCATCACCACCCTGTACGCCCACAACAGCCGCGTTGCCGTTGGGGTAGGCCAGCAGGTACAGCGGGGGCAAGCAATTGCTGCTTCCGGCTCCACCGGCCTCTCCACCGGGCCCCATGTTCACTTTGAAGTGCGCGTCAATGGCCAACCGGTGGATCCCCGCCGCTACCTGTGAAGCAAAGCCTCCGTCGGCAACAGCTTCAGGGATCCCGCCTGCAATGTCCACCGCACATCGGCAATGGAGGACAGCTCCTCCGGGTCGTGGGAAACCACCAACACCGTCCAGGTGGACTTTAGCCGAGCCAACAGCTCGATCAACTGCCGTCGCACCGACCAATCCAATCCTGCCGTCGGCTCATCCAGCAACAGCAAAAACGGGCCACGGATCAACTGGACGGCCAGGGCCAAGCGCCGCTGTTGCCCGCCGCTGAGGCGGTTTGGGGAGGTATGTAGAGGGATCCCTTCCAATCCCACCTGTCTGAGGGCGTTTTCGATCTCTTTTCTCTGTAGCTCTGGATAACCAAAGCGCATTTCCTCCAGCACCGTCAAGCCGCAAAAGTGGCGCTCTGGAAACTGAAACACCAACCCCGCCATGCTGCGCAAGCGGTTGGGGGAAAGTTCTGCCCCTCCCCAGGTAATCCGTCCTTGGGTGGGCCGCGCCAAGCCAGCCAAAATCTCCAGCAGGGTGCTCTTGCCCGCCCCACTTTTGCCCACGATCAGCCCCAACTGGTTCAGGCCCAACTCAAAGGAAAGATCGTTGAGAATGGGCTGGGAAACGCCTGCCGGATGGTAGGAAAGATGCTGAACTTGCAACATGGGGGGCAAAAGAGGGGGATGCTGTCGTTATTTTGGCACCGGAAGATCCCCGCGCGACAGCTATGGCCCTTCTTCAGCGGGAAGGTCGAAGCTTGGGAAACACCTCTATCCGGAGGAGCAGATTAAGCTAGCCTGAAGGTAGGGTAAATTATCGCTCTGGTTATCCTGATGGCGCAGCCTTCTTCTGCAGATTCTCCTTCGGTTGGGGCGGGATCCCCCCCCCAGCTGAGTTACACCCGCCTGGCCATGCGCAACATGGTGCGCAAAGGCAAGACTTCCCTGCTTCACTTCACCCTGACAGCGGTGGGGTTGGTGGCCCTGCTGGTGGGGCTGGCCTACCTGTTTCACTAAGTTTTCACTGAGTTCCGCGAGAGTGTCCTGGCTATACCCTCTTGCAGTTGTTCCTAGGGCGGGAAAGCCACACCCTGAAAGGTCTTTCTTGTTACACTCCATGTCGCTTCTTAAGCTTTTCCCAAGATTAGGTGTTAGGAAGGAACAAGCAGCAATGGCTCCTACGGTTGGACCTACGGTCCGCTTCCGCGAACGAGCGCACGGCAATCCCGGCTGCTGAAACGCCAACCTTTGGCTTTAATGCTACGCATCGCTAACGCGACTGGACTTTGGCCTATGCAGACTTCGCCAGACCTCACCTCCGCTCGTTCTGTCATTCGCCTGCTGTTGTTTGCCAAGAGTCGAGCTGTCGTTGCCGAACTTGAGGAACATCTGCGCCAGCACATCCAGGGGTTGCCCGGCCAATACCCTGCCCAACTGGAAGTGGTGCCGCTGGAGGAGCACCCCTACCTGGCGGAGCATTACAAGCTGGTGGTGACCCCGGCTCTGGTCAAGGCTGAACCCTTGCCTGCTCAGGTTTTGGCAGGCGAAGACTTGGCGACGCAGTTGGAAGTGTGGTGGCCCCGTTGGCAAGGCCAGGCGGCTTTGGCCTCCGGCCGAGTAACGCGAATGGCTTCCCATGGACCTACGGTCCGCTTCCGCGAACAAGAGGGGGCAGGACGGGATCCCGCCTCCCCTCCGACCACCGAGGCGCTGTTGCAAATGTCGGAAGAGGTGTTTTTGCTGCGGCAGGAGCGGGCCCAATTGCGGGAGCAGTTGGACTTCAAAGATCGCGTTCTGGCCATGCTGGTGCATGATTTGCGCAGTCCCCTGACGGCCACGGCTCTGGCGGTCGAAACCCTGCAGCAGGGGCGGGAGGGATCCCTGGACAAAGCGCTGGAACGGCAGTTGTTCGACCATGCCCGCCAGCAACTGCGCAAGATGGACAGCATGATCACCGATATCCTGGAGTCGGCCCGTGGCGCTGCCTCGGAGCTGAGGATTCGAGCCGTAGAAACCCAGTTGCCCGGCTTGTGTCAGGCGGTGATCGAGGAGCTATGGCCGCGCATTCAAGGCAAGCGGCTGCAGTTTCAAGCGGATATTCCCGTGGATCTGCCCTCTGTTCACGTGGATCCCGACAAGATCCGCCAAGTTCTGTTCAACCTGCTGGACAACGCCATCAAGTACACCCCCGCCGGGGGATCCATCCGCCTCGATGTCCTCCATCGCACCAGCCAAAAGGTGCAGGTGACCGTCAGCGATACTGGCCCTGGGATCCCGGAAGCCGACCAAGAGAGCATCTTCTCCGATTCTGTCCGTCTGTCTCGGGATCAACAGCAGGAGGGCTATGGCATCGGCCTTTCCCTCTGCCGACGGATCGTGCGCGCTCACTACGGCCAGATTTGGGTGGAGTCTTCCTTGGGCAAAGGCAGCAGCTTTCATTTCACTTTGCCCGTGTATCGGCTCTGCAAGGGCTAGCCGGGAGCTGGCTCCCCATGGGTGTAAACTACCCGACCCTGACTACTTCGCAGTACAGGGCGGGCTTAAGGCCTCCGGCCCGCTGGCGCGAA
>NZ_JANSIK010000051.1:0-1216 GCF_047462035.1 Synechococcus sp. R5-15
CAACGCCATTGTTGGAAATGCCAGTGTTGGTAATTGTTACCTTGCCGCCGCTGCCGTTGTAGATGCCGCCCCCCTCCTGGCCGGCACCGTTGTCGGAAATGCCCGCTGCGTCAATGGTTACTGTGCCCAGGTTGTAGATGCCGCCCCCTTCTTTGCCAGCACCATTGTTGACAATGCCGGCGTTGGTAACCGTTACCTTGCCGCCGCTGCCGTTGTAGATGCCGCCTCCCTCCTGGTCGGCACGGTTGTCGGAAATGCCCGCTGCGTCAATGGTTACTGTGCCCAGGTTGTGGATGCCGCCCCCGAAAGAAAAAGCCCCATTACTGGAGATCTGAACCTTGGAGACTGCAAGCTGACTGCCGACCTCCACAAAAACACCGCCACCGGCAGTATCTGGAAAATTGGCTCCATCCGCACAGCCGCCTTTGATCGCTACACTTTGTAGATTGAGCTTGCCTCCGCTGCTGACATGGAAAATCCGAAACTCGCCTTTGGCTGCACTACCATTTAGATCGCACTTTACCGAAGTATCTCGCTGGATCGTCGCCCCGTTGCCTTGAATGGTGATGGTGCTGGTAATGTCCAGGTCGTCGTTGTTCGCTCCAGAGTCGGTTTGGTGTCCCGACCCATCGTCGTCTATCGACAAGGTATAGGTCGTCCCTGCCGACAGCACAATCGTGTCTGCACCTGAGCCCGCAGAACACTCATTCACTGCTGAATCGGTGTTTGCGGCTATCACGGCCTCCCGCAGAGAGCACCCATCGCCTTTGGCTATGGCATCGCTTGTGGTGGTGACGATGATCGTAGTCTGTGCCGGCGAAGGCAACTGCAAACCTGCCGCTGCCGCACAAGCCACCAGGGGCAATACGAACCTAGAACTGTATTTGCCCACACCTTGCCTCTCTGTCAATCAAGATGGCCTAGTAAGAGGATCCACACCTGCTCACCTGCGGCAACAAGCCATAGCTATTGAAGAGGGCCTTGGCAATCGGCTAACCTCGAAGACCTCCTCTCCCTAAATATACCGCTGGCTGCAGTGGATTTCCCATTCCACTCCCACTTCCCTTCCGCCAGCCGATAAGGCATGGCTACACCTTGGGATGAGAGGCTGCTCCCGGTTGAGGGGCAAGGTGTGGAATGGGCTTCACCTAGGAACGGTGACCTCGAAACGGATGACCCCGGCTGAGCCAGAACTGCCTCCCCCCACGTTCACCAC
>NZ_JANSIK010000052.1:0-5523 GCF_047462035.1 Synechococcus sp. R5-15
TTCTTGAGTTTTCTCTATCTCGTCAGTGCTCTCTTTTGGCTCAAATGAAAGATCAACACAACCTAGGCCGCTCCAAAGCTAAGTCCCAGAAGGACAGCTGCTCCCAAGCTGAGGATGAACATCAAGCCGGCAGGCATTAACGTTCGGGTTTTGCGGTAGCGCAGGGCGAATACGATAGATCCCAGCACTGTCGTCCCCACGCCCAAGCCCAGCCCCCAGCGGGGATCCACCCCCAGCAGCCCATAGCTGACTCCGCTGAGGGCGGCCCCAACCAGCCCCCCGATGAGAGACTTGGAGCTTTTGCCTTTGCTATAGCCGATTGCTCCGCCCACCAAAAGCAGTGCCCCGTAGACCAGCAAGGTGATTTGTGCGGCCAGCATGATGGGAAAACCTTGTCCTCTCTAGGTTTAATCCACGAGGATATCGCGAATCAAGGGCAAGCGAATGCTGATGTAGCGATTGAGAATTGAGGCATCGACACTGCTGAGGGCGTGTTTTTTCTGACAGGCGCTCAGAAGCAGGTTCACCAAGTCATCGTCACGCTTTGTGAGCCAATCTGGCCTGCCAATCTCGCTGACCAAAGACCAAAACTGGCGTACCATTTCAGGAGTCATGGCATCCATTTTGTGGAGATAGGGGCTGAACTGCAAAAGAATGGTCTAGGCCATCGATTCGATTCTAGAAAAAAGACCTCATCCCCGAGGACAATATTTCAGCTCCGTCACAACTTAGGATAAGATGTTATGCTTTCCCACAAAGCTCAGCAAGCAGTGCCCCTTCTGGCTTTGTGAGGATCTTAGGAGGGTAAACCGGCAACTCCTGACGTGTATCAACATTCATTAGGCGTTAAAAAACGATGATTCCTGTCAAAATCTCGACATCAGCACCAGAAGATCCGCAAGCCCCCTTATCCAAGCTTCCAGATAGGGAGCAGATGCTAGCGCAAGGTGTACTGTAACCCATAGGCTCCTTCCTCTCCCGGCTTATGGGTGTTGGCCCGCAGGGTGTAGGTGCCGGTGCGGGGTAGAAAGGCAATCATGAGAGCATCGGTTCCACCACCTTGGTCATCATCCCAAGCCATGACTTCTCCACTCGGATCCAGCAGTTGCAAGAAGGCATCCAAATCAGAGCTGGTCATGGAAGCGATCAGGATCTGGCCGGCGCGGGCGGCAATGGGATATTCGTCCATCCAACTGCCATCCTCGGGATGCTGAAGGGATCCCTCCTGCAGACGGCCCGATAGGCTTTCCTGCCAATCTACCTGGGTGAGGACATAGGTGAGCCGGTAGTTGCCGGTGGATTCCGGCTCAAAGCTGGTGGCCCGCAGGGTATAGGTGCCTCCCTCCGGCAGACGCACTGCCAACAGGGCATTCACATCCAGGCCAGAGTCATCGTCAAAGCCAATCACCCGCCCTTGACCGTCCACCAGCTCCAGATAAGCATCAAAATCTTCGCTCTCTAGGGCCGCAATTAAAATCTGCCCCGGCTCAGCGGTGATGGGGATCCCATCCCAAAAGCTGCCGTACTGGCGACTGACTTCATCTCCCGCCTCCAGCGCTCCCGTCACGGTTTGGCTGCCTCTCCACAGAGCAGAACGGGTCAGCGCAGATCCCACCGGCAAGCCGCTCTCTCCCACCCGATCCAACAGCCGACAGCCGCCAGCCAACCCCAATGCCACCAGAGCCAGAGCCAAACGGGATCCCCAACGGCGAGGAGACACGCAAGAACGATACCAGCTCAGCATCAAAAGGGATCCCTCTCTGAAGAATGGCCACTGTGGACTGATCCTACCCCCTGATTGAGGGAAAAGGTTGGCCAGAGACGACAACTTCTGCCGAACTTCATGCTGAGTTTTGAGATTGTTGGCCTGCCCCTTCCTTGCTTTTCCAGCCGAGAGCATACTGGTCTACAGGGCCTCCCAAGCTTGCAAGACGGCTTCTAGAGCCAGCCGCCCGTGGCCAAGATGGGTTCCCCCCTGCAAATAGACGGTGTAGGGATCCCGCATCGGCCCATCGGCAGAGAGTTCTGCACTGCTCCCGGCAACAAAGGTGCCTGCTGCCATCACCACCGGGTCTGCATAACCGGGCATCACCTCCGGCACTGGGGTGAGGTAGGAATCCACAGGAGAACTGTTTTGAATCGCTTGGCAGAAAGCCTGCAGCTTTTGCGGGGATCCCAATTGAATGGCCTGGATGATATCGGTGCGGGGAGTTTGAGGCAGAGGCGAGACCGGGTAGCCCAAATCAGAAAACACCTGCGCCGCCAGATGGGCGATCTTCACCGCTTCGGCCACCATCTGCGGGGCCAAGAACAAGCCTTGAAACAGAAGGCGGTTGAGATCTAGAGTTGCCCCCCCCTCCGAACCAATGCCCGGAGCCGTTAACCGACAAGCGGCTTGCTCCACCAGCTCTGCCCGCCCGGCCACATAGCCCCCTGCGGGAACGAGGGTGCCCCCCGGATTTTTGATCAGGGATCCGGCAATCAGATCTGCGCCCACATGGGTTGGCTCCTGGGTTTCCACAAATTCGCCGTAGCAATTGTCCACAAAAACGACAACTTCGGGGTTTTGCGCTTTGACCATTTGGATCATCTCGGCAATCTGGGCAATGGAAAAGCTGGGCCGCCAATCGTAGCCACAGGACCGCTGAATGTGAACCAAGCGGGTTTGCGGTCTGAGGGCGGTTTTCAGGGCCTGCCAATCGACAGTTCCCTCCCGCAAATCCAACTGGCGGTAACCGATGCCAAACTCCCGTAGGGATCCCCGCCCGGAACCCCGCAGACCGATGACCTCTTCAAGGGTGTCGTAAGGGGGGCCGGTAATGCTCAGCAGCTCATCCCCCGGACGCAGCACCCCAAACAAAGCACAGGCAATGGCATGGGTACCAGACACCATCTGCAGCCGCACCACTGCTGCCTCACAGCCCATGATCTGGGCAAACACCCGATCCAAAACCTGCCGCCCCTGGTCGTCGTGGCCATACCCCGACACCCCGGCAAAGTGATGGGATCCCACCCGCTGGTCGCGAAAGGCCCGCAGCACCCGCGCCAGGTTCTCTCTGAGGGTCTTCTCCACCGCCTGAAACTGCTCCTGTAGAGCCTCTTCTGCTCTGTCTAAAAGCTCTGCCGCCTTCAACGGGATCCCTCCGCCCACCCAGTCTGCCCCACCTTTTGCACACCAAGCTGGTTTCGAGGGTAGCATTTCAGCCACCCCGGAAAGAGTTGGCCTTCTCCCCACCGCTCCTCAAGGTGACTGCAGCGGCAGAACCGAGTTCCAAGTTCTTATGTACTTATGTAGCTCTCCGATAGAAACCTTACAGCATGGAACAGTGAACGACAGGCTTGTCAAAGCTAATACCGACAACAACACCATCTCTCAAGTCGAAAGCCTCATATTGATAAAAAATCGATAAAAAGCTTAATTTATATCAATATCCCTTCATTTTTGCTGTCAATGGCTATCGAATCAAGATGCTGCTAGGCTGTAGGATAATACCAACATACCCTGGAGGAAAGCTGAAGCATCTGGATTGCCGAGCTTATGGGCAATACGGCCCACGTTTAGTCTCTCAAAAACAGGTCAGAGTTAGAGACATTGTTTAACCAACTCAGAATCCAGCTCAGGAAGATTTTTAGCAGGCTAGATCTGTCTATGGGTTTGATGATAGATTTGGCTTTTGACTGAGGAACTTGCAACTTAAACTCTAAAAAACCTTTCCCAAAGACACTCAACACAGCCAATAGAAGTGCATGTCTTGCAGGGCGGGGATCCCGCTTCTCTACAGAGCTCCTGCGATTTGGGAAAATCTGGAATTCAACATCTCTGAAACATTAAGAGAGCCTAAATTTATTCTTAACCTCTGGCAGAGATCCTTGAGCGAGATGTTAACCTAGACTTAACCCAAGAGGTTAGTGCCACTCCCAAAGCCGATCTGCTCACCCTTGATGACAGGGCTCCATTTTTGCCAATTAAAGGGCTGACGTCGCCTGTGAGCTGGGATCGCTTTCCAGAGTTAGAGGGATCCCGGGTGGGGATGAGGCGCTATCTCAGGTATAAACCGACATGACTGGGAGAGTCCTCATGACTAAGCTTGTGATCCAAGGGAAAAACGTCGAGATTACCGACGCCATCCGCAGCTACGTTCAAGAAAAAATTGAGCGTGCTGTCAGTCATTTTGCCCAGATCACCAGTGAGGTTGATGTCAATCTATCGGTAGCCCGCAACCCCCGTATCAGTGCCAGCCAATCTGCCGAAGTGACCGTCTACGCCAATGGCACCGTGATCCGGGCGGAAGAAAGCAGCGAAAACCTCTATGCCAGCATCGACCGTGTGGCCGACAAGCTGGCCCGCAAGTTGCGCAAATACAAAGAACGGAACGGCATTCACCGCGTCCGCCACACCCCCAAAACCTCCGTGGCAGTGGCCCAGCAGCCCGCCACCGATCCGCTAAATACGGAACGGCAAGCGGAGTTACCGGCAGAGGTGGTGCGCACCAAGTACTTCGCCATGCCACCCATGACGGTTCAGGAAGCGTTGCACCAGTTGGAGCTAGTGGATCACGACTTCTACGTTTTCCGCAATATCGAAAATGGCGAGATCAACGTTATCTACGTCCGCAACCATGGCGGCTATGGCCTGATCCGCCCCCGCTAAGGCTTGGTGAAGATGCGTGGTGAGCTCTCCTCCCAACTTACTTCTCCAGGATCCAGCGGCACTTTCTATCTGTTGCTACAGCTCACCGATTCTGCCCTGCCGATTGGGGCTTATTCCCACTCCTGGGGCTTGGAAGCTGCCGTTCAAGCGGGTCAACTTCGCGATCGGGCTGGGGTGCAGCAGTACCTGTTGGGGGTTTTGCACATGGGCTTAGCCCCCACCGAGGGCAGAGCCTGTGCCTTGGCCCATCGTCTATCCCGATTGGGATCCGAGTCGGGAGTGGAGAAGCTGCAGCAACAGCTGCAAGCAACCCGTTGGGCGGCAGAGCCGCGCCAAGCCAGCCTAGATTTGGGGAAACGCCTAGCTCAACTGGCAGAACGCACCTGGGGAATCTCTGTCCCCAAGGCAGAGGGGGATCCACTGCATCATTCCGTGGTGTTTGGCTGGATCTGCGCTCAGGCGGGCATTGGGTTGGAAGATACCCTGCGTGCCTTCTTGTTCTCCTCCCTCACTGGGCTGGTCTCGGCAGCGGTGCGTCTGGTACCTTTGGGGCATACCGAGGGGCAAAGCCTATTGGCTCAGTTGTACGAGCCCATCGAGGCAGTGGTACACCAAGAGATCCTGCCGGTTGTGAAGCGGGCCGAAAGGCCAAACCTCTCCCTCGGCTGGCCGCCCCTAAGCAGCTTCACCCCTCTACAAGAACGGGATTGTCAAGCCCACCAACACCTCTATTCCCGCCTTTTTCAATCTTGAAAGCCGTCAACCCTCACCCCTAAACCCTTCTCCCAGAGGGAGAGGGGAGTTCAGCTAGAAATCGCAGGAGCCCCGCACTGTACCCGTAGGGTCAGTGCCGGGAGGAATGCGCTTTGATG
>NZ_JANSIK010000053.1:0-8172 GCF_047462035.1 Synechococcus sp. R5-15
CAGAGCAGGCTCAGGGCTACTGAAAGCCCGCTCCGTACCGCTTTAGCGGTCGGAGTCGGGTAGTTTACAGCAGAAAGTGGTAAGCCTACGGCACCGCACCGCTGCTGATAACGAGCTATACTCAGCTGCTGCTGGAGAGGCTGCTGGGGCCGGCCATAATGGGAAAACGCCATCCTGGCTGTGGCGGAATCCTTTGCGAGAGCTTGCCTGCATCCATGCTGGAGCACGACATCGTCATCATTGGGGGAGGGCTGGCCGGTTGCCGAGCGGCTTTGGAGGTTATGCGACGGGATCCCAGCCTCGACCTGGCCTTGGTGTCCAAAACCCATCCCATTCGCAGCCACTCGGTAGCAGCCCAAGGGGGCATTGCCGCCGCCTTACAAAATGTTGATCCGCAAGATTCCTGGGAGGCTCATGCCTTCGATACCGTCAAGGGATCCGATTACCTAGCGGATCAAGATGCGGTGGAGATTCTAGCCCGGGAAGCCCCTGAGGTGATCATTGACCTGGAACACCTGGGGGTCTTGTTCTCCCGCCTGCCGGATGGCCGCATTGCCCAGCGGGCCTTTGGGGGACACAGCCACCCGCGCACCTGTTATGCCGCCGACAAAACCGGGCAAGCCATTTTACACGAGTTGGTGAGCAACCTCAAGCGCTTTGGGGTCAAACTCTACGGCGAATGGTATGTGCTGGATCTGATCCTGGAGGACAACCAAGCCCAGGGCGTGGTGATGTTGGAGCAGGCCAGCGGACGGCTGGAAGTGCTGCGGGCCAAGGCGGTTATGTTGGCTACAGGCGGCTATGGGCGCATCTACAACTCTACTTCCAACGACTTTGCTTCCACCGGCGATGGCATGGCAATGGTGGCGCGGGCCGGCCTGCCTCTGCAAGATATGGAGTTTGTGCAGTTTCATCCCACGGGCCTGTATCCGGTGGGGGTGTTGATCTCAGAGGCAGTGCGTGGAGAGGGGGCCTATCTGATCAATGGGAAGGGGGAGCGCTTCATGGCCGCCTATGCCCCCAGCCAGATGGAATTGGCCCCACGGGACATCACCTCGCGGGCAATTGTTACGGAGGTGCGGGCCGGGCGCGGTATTGACGGCAAAGATTTTGTCTACTTAGACCTGCGGCATCTGGGGGCAGAAAAGATCCACACTCGGCTGCCCTTCTGTTGGGAGGAGGCCCATCGCCACTTGGGCATCGATGCGGTTGTCGATCCCATTCCGGTGCGACCGACGGTGCACTACTGCATGGGTGGGATCCCGGTGACGGTGGAGGGGCAGGTACTGCGGGATGCCCAAACCCGTGTGGAAGGGCTGTTCGCTGCCGGTGAAACGGCCTGTGTTTCGGTGCATGGGGCTAATCGGCTGGGCAGCAACTCTCTCCTGGAGTGCGTTGTTTTCGGGCGGCGCACAGGGGCAGCCCTGGTAGAAGCCGTCAGAGGTCGAGCCTTGCCGAAAGTGGACGAGGGATCCCTGCTCAAACAGGCCGCCAGCCGGATTGCCGGGCTCCTGGAACGATCAGGGAAGAGCCGCATTGATCAGGTGCGGAGGCAATTTCAAGATTGCATGACCGAGCATTGCGGCGTCTACCGCACCGAATCGGTTCTCCAAGAAGGGATCCAAACATGGCAACAGATCCGCCAGCGTTACGAGCAGGATTTGCGCTTGGACGATCGGGGCAAGGTGTGGAACACCGAGCTGATCGAAGCGCTGGAGCTGGACAACCTCATGACGGTGGGGGCCTTGATCCTCGCCAGCGCCCTGGAACGGCGGGAAAGCCGTGGCTCCCACGCGCGGGAAGATTACCCCCAACGGGACGATCAACGGTTTTTACAACACACCTTGGCTGCCTTTCGCGAGGGATCCCCTCAGATCAGCTATCGCCCCGTGGTGATCACCCGGTTTCCCCCTCAGGAGCGAAAATACTAACTTTCCAGAGGCCTCCCAGGCCGATTAGGATTGCTCTATCGTTCCCGTTAGCAGGATGGAGCCCCTTTCAAAATTATCCAATATCTAGGGATTCTATCTTCGCCAGCTTGAAATCTCGTCTACTGCCGGAGGGTCAGCCATGCAAGAAACCCTGGAGAAAGCAGCCGTCGCCCTGCAAGCGGAGCTGAATCTGGAGCCTTTTTGGATGCCCTTTACGGCCAATCGGCAATTTAAAGCCAACCCGCGCCTGTTGGTGGCCGCCCGAGACATGTACTACACCAGCCACGATGGCCGCCAAATCCTAGATGGGACTGCCGGGCTGTGGTGTGTGAATGCTGGCCACTGTCGTCCCCCGATTGTGGAAGCAATCCAACAGCAGGTGGCCCAACTGGACTACGCCCCAGCTTTTCAAATGGGCCATCCCAAAGCCTTTCAACTGGCAGAGCAGCTCATCCAGCTCACTCCTGCCGGACTGGATCACGTTTTTTTCACCAACTCTGGCTCTGAGGCGGTGGATACGGCCCTGAAAATGGCCATCGCCTACCATCGCTTACGCGGACAGGGATCCCGGCAGCGGCTGATTGGCCGGGAACGGGGCTACCACGGCGTTGGCTTTGGGGGCATCTCGGTCGGGGGCATCTCCAACAACCGCAAGTTTTTTGGCAGCCTCATTCCCGGAGTGGATCACCTGCCCCACACCCACAACCTGGAGCAAAACGCCTTTAGCCGCGGCCTGCCTCGCTGGGGATCCCACTTGGCAGAAGACTTGGAGCGGATCGTCGCTCTCCACGATGCCAGCACGATTGCAGCGGTGATCGTAGAGCCGGTTGCCGGTTCAACGGGGGTGTTGCTGCCGCCGGTGGGCTATTTGGAAAAGCTGCGGGCCATTTGCGACAAATACGGCATTCTGCTCATCTTCGATGAGGTGATCACCGGCTTTGGGCGTCTGGGATCCCCTTTTGCGGCCAATTACTTTGGGGTGGTGCCGGATCTGATTTGCTGTGCCAAGGGCCTCACCAATGGCACCATCCCGATGGGCGCGGTGATTGTCAAGCAAGAGATCTACAGCGCCTTCATGGAGGCTGCCGGTTCCGTTGATGACCTGCACCGTCCAGAGGACAACAGCAGGACACTCTCCTGGAGCCCCATCGAGTTTTTCCACGGCTACACCTACTCCGGCCACCCGGTTGCCAGTGCCGCCGGCTTGGCTACCCTGAACCTGTGTCGAGAAGAAGGCCTGTTCGAGCGGGCTGCCAGCCTTGCTCCCCTCTGGGAGGAGGCTCTCCATTCCCTACGGGGCTTGCCTCATGTCATCGATGTGCGCAACCTCGGCTTGGTGGGGGCAATTGAATTGGAAGGGATCCCTGGCCGACCGACAGCGCGGGCTTTTGAAGCTTTTTTGCGCTGCTACGAACGTGGGGTATTGATTCGCACTACAGGTGATACCATCGCCCTTTCCCCGCCTTTGATCATCGAGGAAGCCCATATTGAACACCTGATCGCCACCCTGAAGCGAGTTCTTCAAGAGCTACCTTAGTCCTGAATCGACAAGAGAGACTGCCTGAGGGAGTTAGAAGCTTCTGGGGCTGGGCGTCGGCGAAGGACTGGGAGAGGGACTGGGTCTGGGCGAAGGGGATACCGAGGGAAAGGGATTGGGGGTGCCGGTCGGCGTTGGCGAGGGGGAGGGACTGGGCGCAGGCAACACCCGTAAAGGAGCTTTGGCCGAAGCAATTCGGCCCTGGGTATCCGCCACCATTGCCGTCACCTCATAATCCCCGGTGGGAGCAGAAGTGGGAATGGTGATGGGGATGGTGCCAATGCAGGCTCTGCTGTTGGGCTGACAGCCGACGGCAGCGGCAGTGAAATCAAAGGTGAGGGTGAGGGGGCTTTGTCGGATTTCCACCCGGAAGCTGATGCCGGCCCCCAAACCTGCAGGAGTCGTCACGGCCACCAGCACGTTGAAGGGTACCGTCTGTCGCGCGTCCGTCAGGGCCACCACGGCAATCGAAGGCGGCTCTGCTGCAAAGGAAGCAGTGGGAGAGGGGCTGGGAGTGGGGAAAGGATTCAAGAGGGGAGTGGGGGTCGGGGTAGGCAGAGGGGTGGGCGGCGGCGTAGGGACAGGACTGGGGATGAGGAAAGGAGTGGGCGTTGGAGCCACCACCGCTATCGGCGTGATGGTAACCGCAGGCTGTTTGCCGGCATCTTCTTGGCAAGCCACAAGTGACAACGACAGAAGAGCGGCTACACTGGCCCTTATTACAGAGGAGGCTGCTAACGTCCAGCTCTGACGGAACCTATGGGGCTGCTGTCTCATGGGGTTTGACTCCTCACAACACAAAGCTTTGGGATCCTGCCGGTTCTGGGAGAGCCGAGCCTTGGTGGTGTCCAACTCAAAAACTCGGCCAGGCTGCTTCTCAGCCACAGCAGCGCTTACACGCTGCTAACACTATAGATAGAGTCTTAGCTTTTTGCAAACCCCATCTGTGGACTTCCCCTTTGGGGGTGAAGCTAGACAGAGGGGAACGACCTGGGCCGAGTTAGACTGGTAAGCGTGACAGCAAGACGAGGATCCATGGCAGCAAGGGCGGGAGCAGAACCATCTTCTGGCTGTGGAGAAGCAGAGGGGCAGACTGCCGTTGGCGTTGATGCCCTGTACCCCTCAGAAAACATCAGCGGGGCGGGGTATGCCCGGGAAGAGCTGCAAGAGGCTTGCGGGGTCTTTGGCATCCTGGCTCCAGGAGAGGAGGTGGCCAAGCTGGCCTACTTTGGCCTATTTGCCTTGCAGCATCGCGGCCAAGAATCGGCAGGGATCGCCACTTTTGAGGGATCCTTTTGCCGGGTTCACAAGGCGATGGGCTTGGTCTCTCAGGTCTTCGACGAGGTGAACTTGGCCCAACTCACCGGGGATCTGGCGGTTGGTCACACCCGCTACTCCACCACTGGATCCAGCCGCGTGGCCAATGCTCAGCCGGTGATCGTGGAGACTCGCCTGGGGCCGCTGGCTCTGGCCCACAACGGCAATTTGGTCAATGCGGAAGAGCTGCGGAAGGAACTGGAGGCCGCCGACCGGCACCTGACCAGCAGCACCGACTCCGAGTGTATTGCCCACGCCATTGCCCAGGCGGTGAACCAAGGTCAAGATTGGATCGCGGCCACTTGCCAAGCTTTGCGCCGCTGTCAGGGGGCTTTTAGTCTGGTGATCGGCACGCCAGAGGGCCTGATCGGGGCACGGGATCCCTATGGGGTGCGTCCGCTGGTGTTGGGGCTTTTGAGCAGCAACCCCGCTCTGGATGAGCTGCTGCAGTCAGAGATGCTGGAGATCATCTGCAGCGACGGCACCCTCAGCCACCCCGAGGCCGAGCCGCTGCATTACGTGTTGGCTTCAGAAACCTGTGCTTTGGATATCATTGGGGCCGACCCTCTGCGGCAGGTGGAGCCGGGAGAGTTGGTGTGGATCAGCCGTCAGGGGCTGCAATCGGTGCGTTGGGCGGAGGCCACCCCCAAGTTGTGCATCTTCGAGATGATCTACTTCGCCCGCCCAGACAGTTGGATGCACGGGGAAAGCCTCTACTCCTACCGGGTGCGGCTGGGAGAACAACTGGCCAAGGAGGCTCCGGCAGAGGCCGACTGGGTGATCTCCGTTCCCGATTCCGGCACGCCGGCGGCCATTGGCTATGCTCGCCAGTCGGGGATCCCTTACACCGAAGGGCTGATCAAAAATCGCTACGTGGGCCGCACCTTTATCCAGCCCACCCAATCCATGCGGGAGCGGGGCATTCGCATGAAGCTCAACCCCCTGGAAGATGTGCTGGGGGGGAAGCGGATTGTTATTGTGGACGACTCAATTGTGCGGGGCACCACCAGCCAGAAAATCGTCAAGGCCCTGCGCCAGGCGGGGGCTACCCAGGTCCACATGCGCATTTCCAGCCCCCCGGTCACCCATCCCTGCTTCTACGGCATCGATACCGATAGCCAGGATCAGTTGATTGCTGCCCAGCATTCCGTAGAGGAAATCGCCGAGAAGATTGGAGTGGATTCTTTGGCCTACCTGAGCTGGGAAGGCATGCTGGCTGCCACGGGCCGGGATCCCAACTCGTTCTGCTCCGCTTGCTTTACCGGCCACTACCCCATCCCCATCCCAGAAGGGCTGAAGCGCTCCAAGCTGGCCCTGGAACTGGTGGCTACTGGCAAGAGCCGCTAGGCTGCTCAGGGATCCCCGCTAGACTGAGAAGAAGAATTGCTTGGGGCAAGCCATGACTTTTCGCCTACGCCAATTGGGGGATCCCATCCTGACTCAAGTGGCTGAGCCGGTGACGGAGTTCAAAACGCCGGCCTTGCAGGATCTTATAGAAGGTATGCTGGCTACCCTGAAAGAGGCGCAGGGGGTGGGCTTGGCTGCTCCTCAGGTGGGATCCCTGCTCCAAGTGCTGATCGTGGCCTCTCGTCCCAATCCCCGCTATCCCAACGCCCCACAGATGCAGCCTTTGGTGATGGTTAACCCCCGTCTGTTGGCTTGTAGTGCTGAACAGGTGCTGGGTTGGGAAGGCTGCTTGAGTGTGCCCAATTGCCGTGGTCTGGTGGCCCGCGCCCGCGAAGTGGAGGTGGAGTATTACACTCCAGAAGGCGTTCAGCAAAGGGTGGTCTGGCAGGATTTTCCGGCGCGGATCTTTCAGCACGAATACGATCACCTGATGGGTCGGGTGTTCCTGCAGCGGCAGCCTCGGCAACTGCTTACCGAAGCCCAGTACCAAGCCCAGATTTTGGGTCAGCCCGCCTGAGGGATCCCACCATGCCCTACATGGTTATCTACGACGGCCTCTGCAACCTCTGTGCCACCGGCGTTCAGCTCTTGGAGCAACTGGATCGCGGACGGCAGTTTTGCTACGCCCCCATGCAAGATGCTTCTACCCTGGCCCAATGGGGGATCCCACCGGAGCAGGTGGAGCTGGGGATGATTCTCATCGATCTGGAGCACCCAGAGCGCCACTGGCAGGGATCCGCTGCCATTGAACAAATTGCCGCCCTTTTGCCGAGCGGGGAGGTGTGGCTGGCTCTGTACCGCAACTTTCCTGGCTTGAAGGTTCTGGGGGATCGAGGCTACGAACAGATCCGGGATCACCGCTACGAGTGGTTTGGCCGCCGCAACACCTTGTATTTGTCTGCCTACCCTGCTTGTGTTGCCTGCCGGGATCCCTTGGCCGAGGCTGAGGG
Organism: Synechococcus sp. R5-15; assembly: GCF_047462035.1. Classification (NCBI taxonomy): domain Bacteria; kingdom Bacillati; phylum Cyanobacteriota; class Cyanophyceae; order Synechococcales; family Synechococcaceae; genus Synechococcus; species Synechococcus sp. R5-15. The sequence goes on from NZ_JANSIK010000053.1 coordinate 7,143, forward strand.
AAAAGCTGCAGCACCAGCCGCCGGCAAGGCAGAAGCAAGCCGATAGCCAAAATGGAAGTTCCCTCTTCCTCAGCTCGCTATCTTGGATCAGGGAATTTGAAAAAGGATTGAATTCCTGTATCAAAGGTTAACCTTTCTAAGGGAATTCCCTGAACTGGTCTTGACCCTCTCTAAGCCCATAGCGAGAATAGGAACAAAGCAGCCAAAGGGGGGATGAGGCGTGCCTACAGTTACTGATAAAGATCTGGGCAATATCGATTGCAGTTTAGAGATCCTCCAGCCGGTTTTGAGAGGCAAGGATCCCAGAAGCGCAAACGGCGCCATCAAATGTTTTAGCCATTACAACGGAAAAGGCAGAGAGCTTCTCCTCCAAACCCTAAACCAACCTCTGGATTGGGAAAAGCAGTTTGCTCTCTGGACAACCCTAATGGATTCGGGTGATCCCCAACTTATCCAAATCGCGAAAGCCTATCCGGTTACCCTTCGTCCGGTGGGAGATCTGGGGGCAAAATTGGAGGCTGGCGAGCGAGATTTCCGCTGGGCGGATTTGAGAAAGGCCAACCTCAGTCAGCGAGATCTGAGTGGGGCAGACTTGAGAGGAGCAAACCTAAACCGCGCGAGACTGAGCCAGGTGAATCTCAGCCATGCCAACCTGAGCGGAGCCAATCTAACTCAAGCAGACCTCAGCGGGGCCGATCTGAACGGAGCCAACCTGAGCGGAGCCAACCTCCTGGGCACCAACCTCATCGGCGCCAGCTTGCTGGGGGCCAACCTAACGGACGCCAACTTGAGGTGGGTTGTCATTTCTCCCAAAACGCAGATGGATCCCAAGTGGCACCTGGTGTGGACAATCATCAACGGCGTTGCCCAGGGGGAAAGCCTAGCCCAAGCCGACTTGAGCGGAGCCAACTTGGAGCGGGCCGACCTGAGGGGAAGAGACCTGACGCGAGCAAATCTCAGAGGGGCGAGGCTGGCCGCGGCCAACTTGAGAGGAGCCAACCTCAGCCAAGCCAACCTCAGCGAGGCCAAC
>NZ_JANSIK010000054.1:0-10068 GCF_047462035.1 Synechococcus sp. R5-15
AAACCAGCCTAGAGGTCCGGGCTTGTTTTGTTCTCTGGTAGAGCAGAACAGGCTCAGGGCTACTGAAAGCTCGCTCCGTACCGCTTAGCGGTCGGAGCCGGGTAGTTTACGGCTTCGTCGTCCATCCAGGAAGGGGGTACAGGTCGGCATCCATAGCTGGAATCCGAGCCATCGTAGCTGCCGGGATCCCGCTGGTACTTCATCAAGGCTTGAAGGGTATCTCGGGGTGGAGTAGAACCGCGCAAGTCCTTCAAAGAGAGGGAAATGTTGGGAGCCGACAAGGTGGCACCGCCCACATGACAATTCGAGCAGGCGGACTGAAAACGATTTTTGACATCCTTGACATACTCCCCTGCCCAAAGGCAGGAGATTCTGGTTCCTGGCTCTGCGACAGCACTTACCGTGTTGGGCTGCCCCTCTACGACAGCGGTGCTCATCTCCCCAGGCATTCCCCCTTGCGGGGCAGTTCCCTAAACCCAGTTTTCTTGGTAAGGATGAATGCGAGCCGCCACCGGACTGGCCAGCCCCAGCCACAACAAAGCTAGGATCCCGACCCAGGCCCACAGGCGAGACGGGATCCGACATCTCATAGGCAACTTCTGATCCAGATGCGGCATTAGAGATAGGCTGATAGGTCGCTGTGGCTTTCGTTCTTGGTACCGCCCCAGCCGGGAACAGTCTTGGCCTGCACCAGAATGTAGCCCGCAATCAGCTTCAGATCCTCGTCGGTGAGGTTGCGCAGACGGGGATACTCACTGGTGAGCTGGGTGTTGGGGTGATACTCCAACAGAGACTCCACCCCGTCATAGGTGACCGGATTCTTGATGTAGTCCACGATTGCCAGCACATTATCCCGTGGGGGAGTTGCCCCCTCCAGATCCGAAAGCTTCAAGCTTACGTCTGGGTTGGGATAGGTCTGACCGCCCACATGGCACTGGGCGCACGCGGTGTTGAATAACTTCTTCCCTTTGGCCAACTGGGCCTCGGTAAAGGTAATGGACTCGGTTGGCGACAGAGCCACCGCAGGAATATCCTTAGCTGCAAACACTGGAGCCAGACCCCAGCCAAACCCAGCCATCAACACAGCCAACAGCAGGACAAGCAACCGACGACGCGCTGGCACAAACACCTTCTGAACAGAAAAAGCTTTGCTAAACATGGTTCTCCGTAGATCAGTCTAGAAAGAGGAGAGGTGGGCTCCACTCCAGCCGCAAACCCGACAACAGGATCAAGAATAGACCATCAAGAGATCATTTGCAGATGGGATCCGAGATGGTTTCCCAATGGTTCCATTTGCCTTTGGTGTTAAGTTTGATTACGGAGCTATGGCCTGTTGGGAGTCTGTTGGCCGAGAGCTGACTTGGCCACAGCCCAGTCGAGAGAACTGAGCAGGTAATGAGCAGGTAATATAGAGCTTGGCTTGCTTGCCTGGCAACCTCAGAGCAGGAGAATACGGCAGACTCCGTTCCAGGTTTTCCCCATGTCCTCTATCCGATTCCAGCCGTTGCGGGTGGCTTTCACCTGTGCGGATCCCAGTCAAGTGCAAATGCCCGTTGCCGATTTGCTGGCGGCCTTGCCGGCCTCACCACTTCTGACCTACACAGACCCGGAAGCAGCGGACTTGCGGGTAGAGCTGTTGCCCGATGCCACTTATCACTTTTACCGGCGGGGGGAAGAGGTGGCTCTGGCGGCCTTCCGGATCCCGGTGAAGAAGCTACTGGCCCTGCCTCGCAAGCTGGTGCGGCTGTTGGAGCACGTGGCTGCTTTTGGTAATCTTTTGAACCTGCAACCTGCCAGCGATGCGCTGAGCAGCATCTTGGAAGTGGAATTTCTCCAACTGGAAACCCCGGCCAGCAGCTCTGCCCCTGCCGAAGTGAGCCCCCTGCCGCGGGATCCCCAAGGGAAAGTGCAAATCCAAGCAGGCCGCAACCTGGCCATTGCCTTGAGAAACAGAGCCCCCACTCCAGTGCATGTCTATGTCACCGTCTTTGACGAGCGGCGGTACAGCGTGGATTTGGTTTACCCCTATCAACCAGATCTGCCTGCCCGTTTACGCCCCAACGAGAGCCTGCTGATTGGCTCTGGCCCCCGCTACCTGCTGCAGATGCAGCTGCCAGAAGGAACAGACGTAGCGGTGGATCGCTTCAAAATCTGGGTCAGCAGCACCAGCATGCAGCCAGGCATTATGGTGATGCCCCCTCTGGGGCAACGGCTGGAACCTCCCTCAGAAGATCCCTACGGGGCCGGATCCCGCCTGGATCGGGAAGTCCGGCTGGCCATTCTGGGCAAAGCAGGCAGCACTCCCATGCCAGCTTTTGCCGAGGATCCCTGGTGGTGTATGGAACAAGCTGTCAAGATTGTAGCCTAGCTAGCTTTTGTCAGGTGCTCTTTCGGACATGACTTTTCAGAATTTTGATAAAGGTCGGCTCAACATCGTCAACGCCGATTACTGACAGCTTATAACTGGAAGACAGGCTAATTTTCTTATCCTGATCAACATCAGTCAAGACTACAAAAGCCTGATTCTGCTGAAGACCAAGCCTGGAAGCCAACCAAGAGTACTTGTCTATACTTTCATAATAATCACCCGTTTTGGATTCTACCCAGTAAAACTTATCATTGACATAAAAGAATAAATCTATTTCAAAATCATTTCCATTCGGCAAAGTAACTTGAGTATTCATGATGTAAGAAAAACTGATCTTTTTGCCTTGCTGACTGGCAATCTTTACTAGCTTTTCTTTGACATATCGCTCCAGCCATCCTCCTGATAGAAAGTTCAATGCATTTGGGTCTCTGCTCGGCTTTGCTTCTAAAATAAATCTAGGAGACTTCAAATAATGGTACTCCTCCAAGAAGGCGATACTACAGAGCATATTCGCAAGTTGGCAACTATCTGATACTACCTGGTTTGGCTCGTCTTTCAGAATCAGGGAGAAAGCCTCTCCTTCGTTCATGTTTGACTTTATCGACTTGTAGAGTTTTCTAATTGAATAATATCTATCTCCCATAAAGTTGGATATCTGATTTAGCTTGCTGTTCAGTTTGCTACCAACCCTACTTGCTTCCTTGGTTTCCAAGCTTTTAATTCTTATTCCTTTAGACCACAGAAATAAAGCTAACCTCAACTTATCACGATCACGGCTGATATGATCAATGACTTCCTGGGAACTTTCCTCAAGCGCTTTGACAACAGCAACTTCTTGTGAGTCCCAACTTACTGCTTGATTTGTCGCTCGAGGAAGCTCAAGCCTTTGAAGATTAGGCTGTAGTTCCTGATGAATGTCTTCCGCTCTTTCCACTCGGCTGGCCAAGATGGTTCTCTGTTCATTCGGATGCCTGTCACGTTGAGACATACCTGTAGATGAGGAGATAACTTTTGTAGTTTCTCGCTTCCATCTCCCTGACCTAAGCCTAACTCCTATCAAGCTCCCTGACCTAAGCCTAACTCCTATCAAGATGCCGATGGCTATTCCAACTAACAAAGCTAAAATTAAATCCATTGGATTTAGTCCCGATCTTTGTTGTCGTTACCTTTGGCTTGAGTTGACTAGACTACCCGCTTGTCTCAACATGATAGGGGGAGGTGAGCGAATTTTCAAGTGGAGGGGGCTTGCCCCTGACCGCAGAGAAGCTAGGTGCGAATGAGGGATCCCAGCCAGCCTTGCTGAAGGGCTTCTTGAGCAGGAGTCAGTTCAGGCAACACCTCCAACGTGTAGACATCGGGCCGAGGGGGATCCAACGGGATCCAGAAATGTTTCAACTGATCGGCTTGAAAAACGCTCAAACAAATGATCTGGTGGGGCTGATAGGCCGTCAAGCGTTCCGCCAAGTTGGCAGCGCTCACCCTGAACCCATCCAGGGCCACCAGCTCATCGCCGGCCCAGATGCCCGCTTTTTGCGCCGGGGATCCCATCTCTACTGCGCTGATGCGATTGCCTTCGCCGTTGAAGTTGAGGCCCAGGTAGGGGGGAAGGTTGGGTCGGCTGAAGTGAACCTTGAGGGTGAGGCCAAAGGGGTGGAGGTAGGCGTTGTAGTCTAGCTCTTCCGTGCCGTCCACATAGGCTGCGAAAAACCGGCCAAGATCGGCACCGGCTGCCCGCTCAAACGCCTCCCGCAAGTCTTGGTCGCTGTAGCCCTTCCCTGACCGACCAAAGCGCTGCCACAGATCCTGCAAAGCCGTATCCAGGGATCCCTGACCGCCGGAAAGGTGACGGATGTGCAGATCCAGCAGCCAACAGACCAAAGCCCCTTTTAAGTAATAAGAAACCTGGCTGTTGAGGGTGTTTTCGTGGGGGCGGTAGAGTTTGATCCAGGTATCGAAGCTGGACTCCCGCAGCGATTGCACAGCCCGGCCCGGAGTACGCTGCAAGCGGCCAATCTGTTCGGAAAGAATCTTCAAGAAATCGCCGGCACTGAGGATCCCTGCCCTCAACAAGATGACATTTTCGTAGTAGCTGGTCGCTCCCTCACAAAACCACAGGCATTCCAGATAGTTTTCTTGGTTGTAGTCGATCTTTTCCAATGCCAGCGGACGCAGACGCTTGACATTCCAGGCATGAAACAACTCGTGGGCCAGCAAAGACAAAAAGCGCCGATAGGACTCCGGCTGATGCAGCTCCAGCCCAGAGTAAAGAAGGGTGGTGCTGTACTTGTGCTCAAGGCCACCAAATCCTCCCGGCGACAAATGCACAATGAACCAGTAGCGGTCGTAGGGTAGCCCACCGAAAAACGCGGCTGTGGTTTTGACAATCGCCTTAGCATCAGCGACAGCCCGCTCCACATCCAGAGTGCCCGCCCCCCAAACCACAAAGTAATGGGGGATCCCTTCCACCTCAAACGATTGCATCCGATGCAGGCCCACCTCCACCGGGCTATCCACCAGCTCGTCATAGTCCTCTGCCACAAAAGACTGGCCGGAAGCGGGATCCCCAGAAGAGGAGATCAAAGGCCGCAAACTGGTGGCGATGCGCCAATCGGGCTTGGGGGGGATCACCGTCAAGGTGTAAGGTTCCCGCTCGCGACCGGGCACGTAGAGAAACAGCGCTGCCCCGTTGAAATAGGCGTGGGTCAAATCCAGATGGTTTGTGCGCACCGTCAGCTCATAGGCATAGACCCGGTAGCACACCTTCACGGCAGAACAGCCCGGCGGATCGATCTGCCAGGTGTTCTTGTCCACCTTCCGCCAGGCCAAAGGGATCCCTTGCTCAGTTGCCGCCTGAAACTCCTGCACATGACGGGCATACTCCCGCACCAAGTAGGATCCCGGCGTCCACACCGGCAGCCGCAGCCGCAAAGGCATCTTTGGCTCCACCTCTCGGAGCAGCAGCTCCACCTCCAGGAGGTGATTGGCCGGATCCGGCATCCGCACCGTGAAATGCTGGCGGCTCAGCCGAGAAGGTTCAGCAACAACAGCCTCCGGGCTCCCCATAGATAGATAGATAGATAGAATGTTCCAACCCACTCCACTCTCTACCGCCAAGGGCCGACGCAACCCCCAGCGACAATGGCTCCTATCCTAACCTCTGCCTTTGGCTGGAGAGCAGCAACGAGACTTAAAAACGTAGCGCGTGCTACAAAGATACCTAGGCAGAACCTTCTACTTTAGGGTAAATCTTGGTATCGTCATAGATTCTGAAGTCAATGGGTTGCAACCTAGCCTAATGCTTCTAGATTGATCTTAGTAGGTTGATCTTAGGTATAAACTGACCTTAAAAGGTTGATGAGTATGGCGGTGGCCGTAGCGGAAAAATCTCTGATCACAGCCTTCAAGCAATTGGGAGGCCCTCACCATCCTCCGGTTATCGAAACGTTTGAGCGCGGGAAGACCATTTTTTTTCCAGGGGATCCGGCGGAGCGGGTTTACTTTTTGGTGAAGGGAGCCGTTAAGCTCTCGCGGGTCTACGAAATGGGGGAGGAAATCACCGTCGCCCTCCTACGCGAAAACAGCATCTTCGGCGTGCTCTCCTTTATCACAGGACAGCGCTCTGATCGCTTTTATCACTCGGTGGCTTTTACGCCTACTGAGTTGCTCTCTCTGCCGATCGAGCAGGTGGAAAAATCCCTACAGGAGAACGCCGAACTGGCCATGTTGCTGGTTAAAAGCCTGTCGTCCCGCATTTTGCAAACGGAGATGATGATCGAGACACTGGCTCATCGCGACATGGGATCCCGTCTGGTCAGCTTTTTGTTGATCCTCTGTCGCGATTTCGGAGTGCCTGGCCCGGATGGGGTCACCATTGATCTCAAGCTGTCTCACCAGGCCATTGCCGAAGCCATTGGCTCAACCCGCGTCACCATCACCCGCCTGTTGGGAGAGCTGCGCAAGAAGAAGTACATCTCCATTCACAAGAAGAAGATCACCGTACACGACCCGATGCGGCTGAGCCATCGCTTTGCCTAGAAGGAAGAGGAGAACACTTCCTGAGCAGCACCTTGCCCAGGCAAACCCCGCTCGATGGTTGGTTGAAGCTCTGGCCGGCCTATGTTCAATCTACTGCTGCAGCCTTGAAGAATCTCTGTGCCCGAAGGACAGACTTAAAGTTTTCTGGAAGCTGACCGGATCGCGGGCAAAAACCTACTAGTCTATGGGGGGATCTGGCTTTGGCCAGAGCTATCTAGCCAATTGCTGAGGTGTAACTGTGGAAACAGCCATCGAGTGGATTACCGCCCATGAGATCCTCGACTCGCGAGGGCGTCCCACCCTAGAAGCCCTGGTGGGTCTAGCCAATGGAGCAACGGGCTTGGCGCAGGTTCCCAGCGGTGCCTCGACCGGTACCTTCGAGGCCCATGAGCTGCGGGATGGGGATCCCAAACGCTACGGCGGTAAGGGTGTGCTGAGGGCGGTGGAAAACATCCTTGGCCCCATCCAGTCGGAGCTGCAGGGAGAAGATGCCCTCAACCAAGCCCGTATTGACCAGTTGCTGATCGACCTGGACGGCACCCCCAACAAGTCCCGCCTGGGGGCCAACGCTATTTTGGCAGTTTCTCTGGCGACAGCCAAAGCGGCTGCGGAAGCAGTGGGCTTGCCTCTTTACAAATACCTGGGGGGGCCTTTTGCCAACCTGCTGCCGGTGCCGCTGATGAACGTGCTCAACGGCGGCGCCCACGCCGACAACAACGTCGATATTCAAGAATTTATGCTTGTGCCCATTGGAGCGGCCAGCTTTCGCGAGGCGCTGCGCTACGGGGCTGAGGTGTTTGCGGTACTAAAACAAGTGCTGCAGCAGAAGGGGCTGTCCACCGGTGTGGGGGATGAAGGGGGGTTTGCTCCTGATCTCGACTCCAATGCGGCGGCTTTGGATCTGCTGATGACGGCTATTGAACAGGCAGGCTACAAACCGGGAGCAGATATCGCCTTGGCCTTGGATGTGGCCGCCAACGAGCTGCTGCAGGATGGGCAATATCACTTTGAGGGCAAAGCCCGCAGCGCGGCTGAGATGGTGGCTTACTACCAGCAACTGCTGGCCAACTATCCCATCCTTTCCATTGAAGATGGGCTAGCGGAAGAAGACTGGGCCGGTTGGCAAGCCATGACCGCTCAACTGGGATCCCGGGTACAGCTGGTGGGAGATGACCTGTTTGTAACCAACCTGACCCGCCTGCAAAAGGGCATCGACAGCGCCGCCGCCAACGCCATTTTGATCAAGCCCAACCAAATCGGCACCCTGACGGAGACTGTCTCGGCCATCCAATTGGCAGTTCAAGCCGGCTTTCGCACCATCATCAGCCACCGCTCTGGCGAGACGGAAGACACCACCATTGCCGACTTGGCGGTGGCCACCCGTGCCGGGCAGATCAAAACCGGATCCCTCTGCCGCAGCGAGCGCATTGCCAAGTACAACCAACTGCTGCGCATCGAAGACGAGCTGGGGGAAGCGGCAGTTTATGCCGGTCGGGTGGGCCTGGGTCCTAGAGCTCGCTAACTTCCCGTTCCGTCCCAGGGGATCCCTAGCACCTGCACCAAAAAGGCCCAGCGGTCGGCAGCTTCCTCAATCAGCTTGCTGGTGGGCTTGCCGGCCCCGTGCCCTGCCTTGGTGTCGATGCGGATGAGGATGGGCTGGGATCCCCCCTGGGCTGCCTGCAGGGCAGCGGCAAACTTGAAGCTGTGGGCGGGCACCACCCGGTCGTCGTGATCTGCGGTGGTGATCAGGGTGGCGGGATAGGCAGTGCCGGGCTTGAGGTTGTGCAGAGGGGAATAGGCGTAGAGGGCCTTGAATTCCTCCGGGTTCTCCGGGGATCCGTACTCCGAGATCCAGGCCCAGCCGATGGTGAACTTATGAAAGCGCAGCATGTCGAACACCCCCACTGCCGGCAGGGCCGCTGCAAACAGCTCCGGCCTCTGAACTAGGCAGGCCCCCACCAGCAGGCCGCCGTTGCTGCCGCCGGAGATGGCCAACTTGGCGGGGTTGGTGTAGCCATGGGCTATCAGCCACTCGGCAGCGGCAATAAAGTCGTCGAACACCTTTTGCTTGTTGAGCTTGGTGCCCGCCTGGTGCCACTCTTCTCCGTACTCGCCGCCGCCGCGCAAACTTGGCTGGGCATAGACACCGCCCATTTCCAGCCAGGCCACCAGACCCACTGAAAAGCTGGGGGTAAGTGAGATGCCAAAGCCACCGTAGCCATACAGCAGGGTGGGGTGATCCCCTGTCCGAGTCAGGCCACGGCGGTGGACGAGAAACATGGGGATGCGGGTGCCGTCTTTGCTGGTGTAAGACACCTGCTGCACCTCGTAGGCCTGGGGATTGAAATCCACCTGGGGCTGACGGAACAGGGTGCTGGTGCCGCTGGTGAAATCGTAGCGGTAGATGGTGGGCGGGGTAGTGAAGCTGGTGAAGGTGTAGAAGGTCTCGGTGTCGTAGCGCTTGCCGCCAAAGCCGCTGGCGGATCCCAGCCCGGGCAGCGGAATTTCTCCTAGGTAGCTACCGTCTAAAGCAAAGGTCTTGATCTGGGTGTGGGCGTCTTTGAGGTAGAAGGCCACAAACTGATTGTTGATCAAGCTAACCCCCTGCAGGGTCTCCTCCGCCTCAGGGATCACCTCCTGCACCCGGTCAGGCTGCTCCAAGTCGATGGCCACCAGTCGCCGCCGAGGAGCTTGGCAGTCCGTCAACAGCCAAAAGCGGGATCCGTCGTTGCCCACGAAGCTGTATTCGGCCTCAAACTCGCGGATGAGCTCTACTACAGGAGACTGGGGATCCCGCAAGTCTTTGTAGAAGATGAGGTTTTTGGGATCCGTGCCCCGCCAGACGGAGATGATGAGGTAATTCCCATCTTCAGTAACCCCGCCGGCAAAGCCCCACTCTTTTTGGTCGGGGCGGTGATAGACCAAAACATCTTCTGACTGGGAGGTGCCCAGGCGGTGGTAGTAGAGCTTCTGGAAGTAGTTGGCGCTTTCGTATTCGCTGCCGGGGGCCGGTTCGTCGTAGCGGCTGTAGAAAAATCCTTGCCCATCCAGCGTCCAGCTCGCCCCGGAAAACTTGACCCAGCGGAGGTGATCCGGCAAATCCTCGCCGGTTTCGATGTCCCGCACCTTCCATTCTTGCCAGTCGGAGCCGGAGCGGGAGAGACCATAGGCCAGATACCGCCCATCACGGCTGATGGCAATGCCCGCTAGAGCCACCGTGCCGTCTTCCGAGAAGGTGTTGGGATCCAGCAAAACCCGCGCCTGGCCCTCTAGACTTTCTTGGGTATAGAGAACACTTTGGTTTTGCAGGCCGTCGTTTTTGAAGTAGAAGTAGCGGCCCCCTTCTTTGAAGGGCTGGCTGTATTTTTCATAGTTCCAGAGCTGGGTCAGGCGTTCTCGGATCCGCTGCCGGGCTGGGATCTGCTGCAAGTAGTTAAAGGTAAGGTGGTTTTGCGCCTCAATCCAGGCCCGCGTCTGCTCCGAATCCAGATCCTCCAGCCAGCGGTAGGGATCCGGCACCGGCTGCCCGTGGTAGATGTCCACAACAGTGGGATCGGGATAGCTGGGCGGGTAGTTGAGCATGAGACCTAAGCGCTAGAGCATGACTCTAGTCAATAATAAGCTCAACTATACTGAAAATAATGTATAATATGTTCAGTACGGAT
>NZ_JANSIK010000055.1:0-4282 GCF_047462035.1 Synechococcus sp. R5-15
ACACAGCGGGGCCATTGCGGGTGAGTTTTCTGATGGCAGAAGCTTCCGGTCAACCCGGCTCTTCTGGGGCTCAGCAGGCGGGGCGTCCTGAGGGATGACGGATCCACTCCACCCGGCAAGACTGAAGGGCCAACGAGTGCTGATCGGTTTCGACCCAGGGCGCGACAAATGCGGCATTGCTGTGGTGCAGGTGTTTACGCAAACGGAGCTGAAGGTTTTACACCGGGAGGTGGTCCCTTCCGCGGCAGCGCTGTCTAGACTACAAACGCTCCGGCAACAGTTTCAGGCGGAGCAAGTGATCCTGGGCAATCAGACGACGGCCCAAGCCTGGAAGTCTCAACTGGAATCCATTCTCCCCCCGCAGCAGATTGTCCTGGTGGATGAGCGGCACAGCTCCCAAGAGGCCCGTCAGCGCTACTGGGATTTTCACCCACCGCAGGGATGGGAGCGGCTGTTGCCCAAGGGGATGCGGGTGCCCGCCAAGGCTTACGATGATCTGGTGGCTCTCATTCTGGTGGAGCGGTACTGTCGTGGGCGAGATACGGCTGAGCCGACGTGAGCTTCTACAGGGGATCCTGCTGGGGCTAATGGCGGCAGGATGTGGGGGGCCGGATGCACACCTGCCTCTTGTCTTGGCGCTCAAGCAAGGGATCCCTGCCAGTTTGCTCAACGAGTTTCGCCGCAGGACTCAGGCCCGCTTTCGGCTGCAACTGTTGGATAGTCGGGATCAGTTGTTGGCCTATCTCCGGCAAAGTGTTCAGCCGGCTGATCCGGCCTGGTGGGATCCGGGGGGATGGTTCCGGCGGCGGCTGCCGGTGGCGGCTTTGAGTTTGTTGGGGGCCGACGGATTGGATCGGGCCATAGCTGCCGGTTGGCTGGCTCCTCTGCCGGCAAGCCTGTTGGGAGAACGATGGCAGAATCTGGATCCCCGTTGGCAAGCTGCGGCACTCCGGGAGGGGCAGATTTGGGGTGTGCCCTGGCGCTGGGGGGTAACGGCCATTGCCTACCGCCGGGATCGGGTGAGGGAGCCCATTCGGGACTGGGCGGATCTGTGGCGGCCTGAGCTGGCCGGCAAACTGACTCTGCCGGATCATCCGCGGGAGGTGATTGGGCTAACCCTAAAGAAAATGGGCCGCTCCTACAACGATCCCCTCAACCCTGAGGATGTCGAATTACGTCAAGAGCTGGGATCCCTGCATCGCCAGGTTTTAACTTACACCTCTTCCGACTACCTGCCCATCTTGCGCTTGGCCGATAGCTGGGTGGCCGTGGGCTGGTCGCAGGATCTCTACGCCACCCAAGCCAACTACCCTGAGCTGGCAGTGGTGATCCCGGCCTCCGGATCCGCCATCTGGTGGGATGTCTGGGTGCGACCCCACGTCGAAGACAATGCCCACACAGAATCAACCCAGACAGATTCCGGATCCCTGTTGGCTGACTGGCTTGATTTTGTCTTGAATCCTGAATTTGCCCCCCGCTTGGTCAATCTGAGCGGGATCCCTTCGGTTTTGCCGCTGGATTTGGCTCAACTTGCCCCACGCCTGCAACGCAGAGCCGACTTGCAAATCTCCACTTGGCAACGCTCGGAGATCTGGCGCCCCCTGAGCTCAGCCGAAGCCGAGTCCTATCTCAACCTCTGGGATCAAATGCGGCGGGGCCTTTTGTAGAAACACAGCGAGCGCGAGCCCTCCACTCTGCAACACTTCGTCAAGGTCCGCAATGCTTCTGAGGAGCTGTGGTAGGATGCCTGCTGTCTGATGAGCCAGTCGCATTTGCATCGAGGAGAGCACCTTGAGCCTGAGAGTTGCTGTTGTGGGGGGCGGGCCAGCCGGAGCCTCTGCTGCTGAAGTTCTAGCCCAAGCGGGAATTGAAACCTTTTTGTTTGAGCGGAAGCTGGACAATGCTAAGCCCTGTGGGGGCGCCATTCCTCTCTGTATGGTCTCAGAATTTGACCTTCCCCCCGAGATCATCGACCGCAAAGTGCGCAAGATGAAGATGATCTCCCCCTCCAACTATGAGGTGGATATCGCCCTTGAAAAGGAAAACGAATACATCGGCATGTGCCGCCGCGAGATCTTGGATGCCTTCTTGCGCAATCGTGCCCACCAAAAAGGGGCGGAGCTGATCAACGGCAAGGTAATGCATCTGGAAATCCCCCAGAATGGCCGGGATCCCTACATCCTGCACTACAACGATTTTTCCGACGGATCGAGGCAAGGGGTGCCGCGTTCTTTGGCTGTGGATGTGGTGATCGGGGCGGATGGGTTCCACTCCAAGGTGGCAGAAGCCATTGGTGCTGGAGACTATAACTATGCGCTGGCCTTTCAGGAGCGCATCCGGCTCCCGGACGACAAAATGGCCTACTACGCAGAGCGGGCAGAAATGTATGTGGGGGACGATGTTTCTCCAGACTTTTATGCCTGGGTGTTTCCCAAGTCCAACCATGTAGCCGTGGGCACCGGCACCATGAGGGCAAACCAAGCCCACATCCAAAAGTTGCAAGCTGGGATCCGCGCCCGTGCTGCCGAGCGTATCCGCGGCGGCCAGGTGATCAAGGTGGAAGCCCATCCGATCCCAGAGCATCCCCGTCCGCGCCGTGTGGTGGGCCGTGCTGCTTTGGTGGGAGATGCGGCGGGATACGTCACCAAATCCAGCGGCGAAGGGATCTATTTTGCCGCCAAGTCAGGCCGCATGTGCGCCGAGACCATCGTCGAGACCTCCAACGGTGGCAAGCGCATTCCCACAGAGGAGGATCTAAAACTGTATCTCAAGCGCTGGGATCGCCAGTACGGCCTGACCTACAAGGTCTTGGACATCCTGCAGCGGGTGTTCTACCGTTCCAATGCCACCCGCGAAGCCTTTGTGGAGATGTGCGCCGACCGGGACGTGCAGAGGATGACCTTTGACAGCTACCTCTACAAGACGGTAGTGCCCATGAGCCCTTGGGTGCAGTTCAAGATCACGGTCAAAACCCTGGGCAGCCTGATTCGCGGCAACGCTTTGGCTCCCTGAAGTAACCCTACTGCCACTGGAAGGTCACCGTAACGCGATCCCAATTGGCCTCGGTTTTCAGCACACTGGCGGAGGCCCTTTGTCCGGGGGGCACGTCGCTGGGCTCAAACGCTGCCACTCGCGTATCGACAACTTCTTCTCCCCGATAGAAGGTGAAACGAGCACGGGCGTTGAGAACCGTGCGGGTGCTGCGGTTGATCGCTTCCACGCTTAGGCGGCTACCGGCCCCCACTCGTTCTTCCCGAATGGATCCCACGATTACAAAATCTCCTGGGCTAGCGGCAGACTCGGCTGGGGTGGCGGTCGGAACTGGGGTGCCAGGCTGTGGGGCCGTCTCGCTTTGCTTGGGATCCGACTGCCTCAGCAGCTCCAAAACACGGGCCAACTCCTGCTGAAAGAAAACAAAGGCTTCCCGCGATTGGTTGGCCACCTGGGCCAAAATCAGTCGATCCGACTCCTCTACCGGAATTTCCAGGAGGGGAGCTGGCCCTTTTAGGGTGACTCGGATGCTGGCGACTTCTTGGTTGATGAACTTATCCAGGTAGGGAAAGATGTTGAGAATGCAATCTTGGAAGGATCCCATCGGCATGATGCGATTGTTGGTCAGCACCAAGTCGGCCCGCTCACAGCTAGTCCGATCCTCCATATCAATTTCCAAGGGCACCCGAAAGGAGCCGAGGCTGGTGTTGGTGATGGTAACCCCAATGCCGTACACCTCCTGCCGCCAGCCGTGAACGATCTCCAGGCTGGGGCTGGTGACTTCCTCGGTGAAATACTCTCCGGCCCAGGTCGGGGATCCCCACAGAGGCAGGGCCAGTAGCAGCACAGGGAAATGGCAGGTCAGTCTCCCCTTCACCTCAACCTTCCTTAACTCAACTCGCGGACTTTGGGGCAGAGCAGCGGTGTTTCTTGCTCCCCCGGGATGGCAATAGCCTAACCCAGGGCTGGCGCAAACCAGGGGGAGTCTTTGAATAATCTTTCCAACAATAACGGCTTTGAACTTCATCCGCTCTGCCCAAAGGGATAGCCCAGTACCCGTCTTCATCGAGCTGGGGGTTGCCTTTGCGGTGGATCCCAGGGGCCATTTTGTCGGGGCAGCGCCACCGGCTCTGCCGTTTTCCGCTGGGATCCCGTCTGCGATAGGATCAGAAAGTTCAGCTTACTAGCGCAGGAGCCCCGCCCTCTGTCCGTAGGACGAGGGTCGGGAGGAATGCGGAAGTTACGATAGAACCATGACCCAAGTCCTGACCGTCTCCTGCAAGCTCAAGGT
>NZ_JANSIK010000056.1:0-8507 GCF_047462035.1 Synechococcus sp. R5-15
CCCGACCGGTTGCCGTGCCCACACCCCCTCCCCCTGCTCCACCTTCTCCAGCCCCTGTCCCGGCCAAGCCTCTCCCCCCGCCGCCCATCAACCAACCCCTGTTCCCCCAGATGAACCGGGTTGCTCCAACTCCTGCTCCCCTTGCAGCCCCTCCAACCCAACCCCCTACCCCCGGCTTTCTGGAGCGGTTGCGCGAGGAGCGAGAACGCTTGGGGAAAGACTAGGCGCAAAAAAGGGATCCCCAAGGATCCCTTCGCAAACAGAGACATAGGGCTAGTCTTCGATGGGATCCCCCGTCAAGGGATCCCAGAACAGGTGGAGTCAGGCGGCAGCCAGCCGGGCATTGGCGGCATCCCAGTTCACCAGGTGCTCCAGGTAGGCGCTGATGAAGTCAGGCCGCCGGTTTTGGTAATCCAGGTAGTAGGCGTGCTCCCACACATCCAAAGTGAGCAGGGGCGTTTGGCCGTAAACCAGGGGGTTTTCGGCATTGGGGGTTTTGGTGACCTTCAGGGTGCCGTTGTCCAGCACCAGCCAGGCCCAACCGCTGCCAAATTGGGTGGCGGCTGCCGTCTTGAAGGCTTCTGCAAACTTGTCATAGCCGCCAAAGTCGGCGTTGATCTTGTCGGCAATAGGCCCGGTAGGCGCACCTCCCCCGCCTGGCTTCATGGATTCCCAGAAAAAGGTGTGATTCCAAACTTGGGCAGCATTGTTGAAGATACCCGCTTTGTTGGGATCCCCAAAGGTGGCCTTGATGATTTCTTCCAGAGACTTGTTGGCCAGATCGGTGCCCTCGATGAGCTTGTTCAGGTTGGCTACGTAGGCCGCGTGGTGCTTGCCGTGGTGGTAGGAGAAGGTTTCTGCCGACATGTAGGGCTTGAGCGCGTCGGCAGGATAGGGCAGAGCCGGGAGTTCAAAAGCCATAATCGTCTGTCCTCTGTGTCTTGTGCAAGGAATGCAAGAAAGAACGCGGTGAAGGGTCAGGAGAACCAGAAAAAGGCGTTACCTTTCTTTGCAGTTTTAGTGTAACTCAGAATCAGTACGCGCTGGGATCCCTTGGACACCTCGATTCCGGTTGGAACCCTGCTCGACCCCAGAGAGGTGGAATCGCGGCTGTCTCAGCCCAATGGCCGACAACCACTCGTTGGCCAGCGGTCGGAAAAGCGAGATCGTCCCGGCTGGAAAGCGCTAACGGGATCCCTCCCGCAACAGCTCAATCAGCAGGGGAGCGACATCCCTGAGCAGGGGGATCAAAACCGCCGTGATGGCGGCAATGGTAACCACATTGCGGGTGAAGTTGAGGGTATCGCGGCTGAGCTGGAAAAACCGCTCGTCCCAGCGTTTGACCTCGGCCTCCAGACGTTCTTCGGCGCCAGCAATGCGTTCCTCGGCTCTGGCAATGCGTTCCTCGGCTCTGGCAATGCGCTCCTCGGTGCCGGCAATGGTTTGCAGCACCTCTTGGTTCTGTCGGGTCAGTTGGGCGATGGCCTGGGCATTGGCCTCCACCGTGCGCTCGATACGCGCCAGCCGCTCTTCGCTGTAGGTCATGGATCCCCCCTAGGGACGACGGAACTGATGCGGGCTGGGGAAGTCCTGAGGTGGGATCCCTTGCAGAGCCTCGGTCATAAAGCGCTTCCAGGTGGGGGCAACAAAAGCCCCGCCGGCGGTGCCGGGCAGCATGGGGGAGTTGTTGTCGTTGCCGATCCAAATGGCGGTAGACAGTTGCGGCACATAGCCGATGAACCAAGCGTCGCGGAAATCAGAGGTGGTGCCGGTTTTGCCAGCTACGGGTCGCCCATCGTCCAGACGAGCCGCCCTCCCGGTGCCTTGGGTCACCACCCCTTTGAGGATCTGGTTGAGGGTGGCCACCGCCCAGGGATCCAAAACCCGCTCCGGCTGGGGCCTGGCCTCGAAGAGGATTTGGCCGTTGCGATCCACCACCTGGGCCAAGAGGGTCGGCTCCACCCGATATCCGCCGTTGGCAAACACCGCATAGCTAGCCGCCATCTCCAGGGGGCTGACGCTGGCCGAGCCCAGAGCTGTAGCCAAGTTGGGAAACATCTCGGCACTGATGCCGGTGGCCTGAGCCGCTGCAATGACGTTGCGGATCCCGACATCATCGGCCAACTTGACCGTGGGCACGTTGCGGGAGAGCTCCAAAGCCCGAGCAAAGGTGAGGGAGCCATAGAAGGTGTTGTCGTAGTTTTTCGGGCTGTAGGGTGGCGAGCCGGGATAGGTGACGGGGGTATCTTCCAAGATGCTGCCGGGTGAATAGCGCCCGCTGGCCAGAGCCGCGTAGTACACATAGGGCTTAAAGGTGGATCCCGTTTGGCGAAACGCCTGGGTGGCGCGGTTAAATTGGCCCCGCTGAGCGTTGATCCCGCCCACAATGGCTTTCACATAGCCGGTACGGGGATCCACTGCCGCCAAAGCCATTTGATCGGCACGACGAGCTGCCCCAATGCGGGGGCCATCTTCATTGACAATGCGCTGGGCAAGGCGCTGCAGACGCAGATCGATGGTGGACTGAACCCGCAGACCTCCTTGCATTAGAGCTTGTTCTCCATAGCGGCGCCGCAGCTCCGCCTCAATGGCGTCGGTAACTGCTGGGGCGTTACTTTGAAAGGAGGTAATGCGGCCTAAGGTCAGCTTTTGCTCCCGCGCCGCCTGGGCTTCCTCGGGGGTAATCCACTTCAGCTCCACCAGACGATCCAGCACCAGGTGTTGCCGCCGTTTGGCTCCCTCCAGGTTGCGAAAGGGGCTGAGGGTTTCCGGGGCCGGCAGGATCCCGGCCAACATCGCCGCTTCAGCCAAGTTCAGTTCAGACGCATCCTTGTTGAAGTAGCTGCGGGCTGCCGCCTGGATGCCGTAGAGATTGTGCCCCCAGTACACCTGGTTGAGGTACATCTCCAGGATCTCGTCTTTGCTGAAGACCTGTTCTAGGCGCACCGCCAACACGATCTCGGCGACTTTACGGCTGAGGGTACGCTCCGGCCTCAAAAACAGGTTCTTGACCAACTGCATTGTCAGGGTGGATCCCCCCCCCGCCGAGCCTATACCCCCCTCCACACTGCCTAGGATCGCCCGGCCCAAGCTGACCGGATTAATGCCTGGATGGGTGTAAAAGTGGCTGTCTTCAATGGCCAGCAAGGCCTTTTTCATCTCCGGCGAGACCTGTTCAAGGGAGATCACTTCCCGGTTGGCCTCCCCGTGTAGGCTGGCAATGGGCTCGCCCCGAATATCGACAATGTGGGTGGTGGCAATGGGCACGTAATCCCGCAGTTGATGCACATCCGGCAAGTTGCGAAAGCTAATGGCCAACCCCACCAATCCGGCAGCCGTCGCCGTGGATCCCAAGAGCAGGGATCCCAGCAACAGATTGCCCACCACACCGGCAACCTGGGCGATCCGGGAGGGGCGGGCGGGTGGGGCATAGTCGGCGTGCTCGTCAAACCCCGATCCGGAAAAAGGGGAATTGGAGACACGCTCCAACCCCGGCTTTCTCGCCCGGCGGGCCAATGGTCTGCGACCGTAGGTCACGTCAAAAACCCTGTCACGTCCGTGTTGCAAAGCAACAACAAGCCAGACCCATTATAGGGCGGCGTCTATCGGCCCGGCAGGATGGCCAACCTCACCCATCGACAACTCCAACCGGGCTAGGTGGAGCGAGTTGAGAGCCGACCATCTTTTGCGTGGGCTTAATTTGCGTGGGCTTAAAATGGCTCATGGGTTCAGCCGGAGGAGCAGGATTTGAGTTTATCGTCAGCCTCAGTTTCGCCAACGTACCGGGATCCGTTGATAGCCCAAATTGTTGAGCGGGGGGTGGCCGAGATCTTTCCGGGAGGGCCTGCTGCCCTGGCGGAGCGCCTGGCCACAACAAATCGTCCCTTGCGGGTGAAGCTGGGCATCGATCCCACCCGACCGGATCTACACCTGGGCCATTCAGTGGTGTTGCGCAAGTTGCGCCAGTTCCAGGATGCGGGCCATGTGGCTATTTTGCTCATCGGGGACTTCACGGCGCTGGTCGGGGATCCCACCGGCCAATCG
Source organism: Synechococcus sp. R5-15 (assembly GCF_047462035.1). Classification (NCBI taxonomy): domain Bacteria; kingdom Bacillati; phylum Cyanobacteriota; class Cyanophyceae; order Synechococcales; family Synechococcaceae; genus Synechococcus; species Synechococcus sp. R5-15. The sequence continues at coordinate 4,045 of NZ_JANSIK010000056.1, forward strand.
GAGGCCCGTCCCCGCCTCACCCCAGCAGAAGTGGAGGAAAACGCCCGCACCTACTTGGAGCAGGCCGGCAAGATCTTGGATTTTGAGACCCCTGGCCGGCTGGAGGTGCGCCGCAACAGCGAGTGGCTGGCCCACCTGACTCTCAGCGAGCTGATCGAACTCCAGGCCCAGATGACGGTGGGGCAGATGCTGGCCAAAGAAGACTTTGCCCAGCGCTACCAAGCCGGGACGCCGGTATACTTGCACGAATTTCTCTATCCCCTCTTGCAGGGTTACGACTCGGTGGCTCTGGCAGCCGACGTAGAACTGGGGGGAACCGACCAGCGCTTTAACCTGCTCACCGGTCGGGATCTGCAAATTTGGAAGGGCCAAGCGCCGCAGTTCTGCGTGACGGTGCCGCTTTTGGAGGGGTTGGACGGGTACCAGAAAATGTCCAAGTCCAAAAACAACTACGTGGGGCTGACTGAGGATCCCCTCACCATGTACTCCAAGCTGGAGAAGGTGCCGGATCACCTGGTGGAGCGCTACTTTGAGTTGCTCACCTCAGTGCCCCTTGCCGAGCTGCCGCAGGATCCCCGCCAGCGGCAGATCCTCCTAGCCAAGACCCTAGTGGCCCAGTTTCACTCCCCTGCAGCGGCAGAAGAGGCCCAGCGCACCGCCCAAGCCCTGGTGCTAGACGGTATTCTTGCCGAAACGGGATCCATCCCCACCTTTGCCATCGATGGGTTGTCTTACCCTGTTAAACTCAGCTACATCCTGCGTGAGTGTGGCCTGTGCAAGAGTGCCGCCGAGGCCCGTCGGCAGATTCAAGGGGGCGCCGTGCGGCTGGATGGGCAAAAGGTGGAGGATCCCGACCTGGAGTTTGCCCATGCCTCGGAGCTGGCCGGGCGGATTTTGCAGGTGGGCAAAAAGGCCTTTCGTCGGCTAGTGAAAGGCGCAGATTAGTCTTCCCCTCTCCCTGTGGGAAAGGGGTGAGGGGATCCATCAACGGGCAGGCTTGAAGCCGAGTCCGGTTTTTTTCTGCCTGGTCTTGGCTGGGGGATCGGACAGAGGAGAAGCTGACGAAGTTGGCGGGAAAACGGGCTCCGGTTTGGGCCGGATCGAGCCCGCCTCGGCTACTGCCTCAGAGAGCTTTTGCCGCACCAGCTCCTGAGTCTCCAAAATGTTGGGATCCGCCGCCCATTCCGGGGCCTCTCGAACGGGATCATCCTCGGAGGTGAACTCCAGGTCGTAGGTCTCGGCGCGGTAATCGAGGCTGAAGCATTCCCAAGCCCGCAGACTGTAAAAATAGGGGAACAAACGCACAATGCGCTCAATATCCAGGTGCGCAGCAAAGCGACGAAAAGCCTCTTCTTCAGACACCGGAAAAGGGGCGTAATGTTCTGAAACAAACCACCGCAAGAACTTCCGCGCCTCTGGGATGATCTGCTGGGCAGGCAGGGATCCCAGCACCGCTGCGTTGAAGCAGTTGACCAACAGGTGCTCCAGCATTACCGCGTTGTACTCGGCAAAGCAGGTTTGCTCGCGGCTTTCCACCGGCTGCCAGGGCATGTTGCCGTTGGCGGCAATGAGCAGGTGAACCAGGTCATGGGAGGGGTTGGTTTGGATGTAGCCGTGCCCCTCCAACTTGGCGCCATCGCAGCTAAAGAGCTGGTGTTGGGGGCTCCAATAGAACTTGAGTTGCTTTGCCGCCATGTTCAGTTCTCCTCCTCACCCAGGGGATCCTTTTAGAGCTTACACCTGCACTGATGAGCTGCTATGAACTATAGGCCACGGAGGAGAGCGCCGGCTTATTTGACAATTGGTCAGCGAGAACGCTTGCCACAAGTGGCAAAACAAAGGGGTCTTTATCTCGAAGCAATTCTCGGAGCAGACAGGCTTTAGCCGCCCTACTAGGCTCAAAGCTGAGACCCGCTGTGCTCGCATTGTGAAAAAAGATTGAAAAAAGATGAACTCGAGATCCTCTAACTGCAGTAAAAATCTTTACGCCTACACAAGCGCTACAGTAGCTTTCGGAATTACTGGGTGGTATTCTAACTCCGTACTTTCATGCCACCCCACTATGCTTGCACTGGCAGCTGCAATGACTGTAAAAATACAGCCCGGTCAAGTAAAAAGCCAAAAAGCTGGTTGGCTGCTTCTCCTGGTGCTCGTGGGAAGCTGCCTTGCCGGCTGTGGCTCTTCTGGCGGCACAGGCATTGATCCGTCTGCTGTGGGATCCCAAGCTCGCCTGACATTCAATGGGGCTCTGACCCGCTCCTTTTCTGGCACACAAGGGGAAATGGAGTTCAACATCGCCCTCCTGCAAGGCGGGGATCCGCCCCAACCAATAACCCAGCTCTCTGCCAGTCAGGTCAGCCTGCAGGTAAACCGGGTAACCGATTTGCTAGGGATACCGCAGCCGGTAACCTTGACCCTGACACCCACCCGGATCGAGAACCCCCCGTCGGATCTGGCTCAGCGGCCTTTGCTCATGGCAGTGCTGATGGATGGCTCAGGCAGCCTGTTGGTCTTGGATCCCCAATCTCGGCGCTTCCTGGCTGTTTTTCGGCTCCTGGATCAATTTCGCCCTGCACCCCTGGATCTGGGCGCTATTCTGCGCTTTGACAACCGGGGGGCAGGTTTTGGCCTTACAGCTTTGGGGCAGCCCCTGCGCACAGCTCAGCTGTTGCAAGACTTCACCAGCGACAGAGAGCTGCTGAGACGAGGGGTTTTGCGTGCTGTTCCCGGAGGGAACACCGCCCTTTACGATGCCACGGTAGAAGCCGGGCGTTTCTTGAGCGACTTTCGGTCCACCGAGCGTTTCAACCGCCGCTTGGTGGTATTCACCGATGGGATTGACAACGAAAGCACCCGCTCCATCAACCAAGCTACTCAGGAGCTGACAACTTTGGCCAGAGAGCGAGGACAAAAACTCACCGTGTATGTGGTTGGGTTGGGGGTCGATTTGAATCTTCTGGAGTTACAGCGTCTGGCTGCAGCTACTGAGGGGACTTTTGTGCTGGCACGGTTTTCTGAAGGGCTGGAAGCTCCCTTTGCCAACTTATTCCCTGCTGCTATTGGGGAGCACCGCCTGCAAATGAGGGTGCAAAGCAATGTTCCGCTATCTGCTGGTTCTTATCTTCTCAGTGGCGAGCTGAGAGTTGAGAGAGAAGGCAGCCGTTTTGTGGCGCCATTCAGCGACGCTGTTCTCACGGTGGGATCCCGCTAGAGTCATTCCGCAGGCTGACAACATCCCCAATCGAGAGCGAGGCGATAAGCAAATGTTTCGACGACTCGGTATACCCAGAAGATTTTGGCAACCGGCTGCGCTTGTCCTGGCAGCAGTGCTTACAGGTTCCCTAACGGTTTTCCTGAAAGGTTGCGGTGGTGGTACCTCCAGCAGCCCCTCGACTGTGGGGTCGCCGCCAAGGGATCCCGGCTCCGCCTTTGCCTCTGCCATTTTGGGGTTGGTGGTGGATCCCTTTGCTCAGCTTTGCCCGCCAGGCTCAACAGCCGCCCTTTGCCCAGGAGGGCCGCTTTTTTCAAGAGGCAACAAGGTTGAGTTGTTCAACCTAAGCTCAAGAGGGGACATTTTGTTCCCTGCCCTGTCAACTGCTGCTTTAGAGGGCAACTTGCGGTTCACCATTCCCTTTTCCGGATCGATTATTCAACCGCCGGGGAAGTTGGTATCGGTTCAGTCCAACCTATTGGGCCAAGGGCGTCAGTCCGGCCAGTCTATACCCCTGCGGGGATTTATTTTCAGCGCAGCCGTGGATGTTTCCCCTTGGAGCGAAGCCCTTTATCGCATCTTGCTGCGGGAGCGGGATAGAGTACCTTTCTCCAACTTAGCTCCCCCCGAAGTTAGGGATCTGGAGAATATTCTGTTTGTCAGCGTACCTCTTTCCAGAACAGCCCGAGACCTGGAGGAAATCATTACGGACATTATTCGACAAGCGGATCAACTTAGTTTTAATCAGCTTCGCTTTGTGGAAGATCTCATTCGCGTTTGCTATGCCCCAGAAGGCAATCAATCGGATCAGCCCTGCCGCCTCCGCATTCCCGTACCCCTACCGCCGGCACCTACGCCGACTCCATTTGTGCCTGCTCCTGAAACTCCCGCTCTTCCCACCATCATCACCAACAGAGCTGTTGTTCGTTCAGCATCGGGCTCATTGCTCTTTAGCAACACGGTTTCGGTAAGGGTAGATAATTGATGGTTGACTCGTTTTAGTCAAGTTTGGTCAAGCTGGTTTTGTGTTCTCAGAGAACGCGCTGAGAGAGCCGAGGAGTGTTGAATGCTGACCTCAAAACCGTCTTCATTTCGTCCTGGTCAACTGGAAAGATTGCTTTGCTTTTTTAGTCGCAGCTTGGGCACCGTTTCCACAGCCCTGCTAATGGTTCTCTTGGGGGTAGAGCAAGCTAGCTTCCTCCAACACCCACACCGACTCCGACACCCACGCCCACTCCAACACCCACACCCC
>NZ_JANSIK010000057.1:0-28023 GCF_047462035.1 Synechococcus sp. R5-15
CCGCCGAGGGGCCTGAAACCCTTGCCCAGAGCGGGATCGACCGGGTCAACGGAAGAATCAGGGTTTGAGGTTTGTCGCCGACCCTGTCGCTAACCATGTTGGTGTAGAAATTAACATGGATCCTGGGGTCGCTGCCTGGATAGGTTGGGGGCTTGGGCCAGCCCTGGGCAATGGGGCTTGCTGGTGGCGTCCGTAGAACAGAGTCTATGAGAGAATCTCTCGGCCCAACCGTGGGAAAAGTGTCGAGCATGTTAAAAGTAGACGAAAATGAGATCTCGATAGGATGCCAGTTTGCCTATCGACTGTTGTCGCTATAGTGGCTGAACACCATGCTGGATCCCCTTTTGGAAGAGAAAATCCGTGAGCAAATCCGCACCCACAAGGTGCTCATCTACATGAAGGGCACCCCGGAAATGCCCCAATGTGGGTTTTCCTATGCCGCCGTTCGTGTGCTGGATAGTTTGGGCTTCCCCTACACGGCGATTAACGTACTCGAGGATCCTGAGATCCGCCAGGGGATTAAAGAGTTTTCCAACTGGCCTACTATCCCGCAGATTTATATTGATGGGGAGTTTGTGGGTGGTTGCGACATCATCCAAGAGATGCACGCCCGCAACGAGCTGCGTCCGCTGGTCGAGGCAGCCTTTGCTAAGGCCACGGCTCAATCTTAAGGGATCCCATCTCATCCAGAGGGGTTGCCATGCTTACCCCCGACTACCTTCGGCAGCACCTGATGGAGAAGCTGCAGGCTCTTCATGTGCAGGTGGAGGATGAGTCCCACCTTCACATCGGCCACGGGGGCGGGACAGGAGGGCACTACCGAGTTCAAGTAGTGTCGCCTTCGTTTGTCGGCAAAACGACCCTACAGCGACATCGCCTGGTGTATGCCGCTCTGGCGGAACACATGGGGCGGAGCATTCATGCTTTGGCCCTGCAAACTTACAGCCCTGAAGAGGTTTCTGCGCAAGGGATCCCTGAGGAGATCAGCTAGCATAGAGGGCAAAATCGCGGCCCCATCAGGGCAGAGGAGGGAGCATGGCAACTCTTTTGGCCACCTGGCTGATGTCAGCCTTGAGTGTAATGATCCTGGCTTGGCTTTTGCCCGGGATCCACGTCTCCGGGTTTGGCGGGGCTTTGGTGGCGGCTCTGGCCATTGGTCTGGTCAATGGTTTGGTTAGGCCGATTCTCCGGTTGATCACCCTGCCGATTACAATTCTTACCCTGGGCTTGTTTTGGCTAATTTTGAACGGCATCTGCTTGGTCATTGCCGATAAGCTGGCCGGGAATGCTTTCAACATCGATAATTTCGGTTGGGCGTTCGTCGGCGCGATTGTACTTTCCATCGTCAGTGGCTTGGTTCAGCAGGTTTTCGAGCAAGGTGTGCAGAACTGACTCTGTCTGGAGCTGCCAAGGGCCAGGGTTGATATTGCTGTTCTCGAAAGAATTGCGGCAACACTTTATTCAGTTATTCAGTGAGCAATCTCTTCAGTAACTTTTAAGGCTCAGCTCAGATCCTTGGTTAGATAGTCATCCAGAGAGGCTTCCTGAAGAGTAGGCTGGGAGAACGTCAATACGCTACCCGGTGGCAGCCGTCCTTTGAAGTCATCGGCAACTGCACTCTCTTGGCCCTACCTGCTCAATCGCTGCTCAAGAATCACAAGCTTCTCCATAGGAAACCTGCACAAAACCTGTAAACTACTAACCCAAAGAAGGTACTACGGGTAAGCATACCGAAAAGTTTTTACAGCAGCTTTATTCAAGGCCACTTGTAGGATTGCCTAATCAATAAAAACGAATGGGAAAAAGGCGAGGATGAAATCAATTACGCTGGGATTTAGGAGCTGGTCGGTATGAAGGCATTGCTGCTCTATCCGCGTTTTCCTCAATCATTCTGGTCTTACAATCGCACCATTGAGATGGTGGGGCTAAAAGCGCTAATGCCACCTCTGTGCTTGATCACCGTTGCTGCTTTGCTGCCCCAACACTGGGAGATTCGCTTTGTGGATCGCAATGTCGCTGCTGAAACAGAAGCCGATTGGCACTGGTGCGATCTGGTGATCTTGTCGGCCATGCTGGTGCAAAAACAAGATTTCCACGCCCTGATTCGCAAGGCTGTACAACTGGGCAAAAAAGTAGCTGTGGGCGGGCCCTATCCAACTTCTGTGCCGCAAGACGCCCTGGAATCCGGGGCTCACTATTTGGTTTTGGACGAAGGGGAAGTGACCATACCGGCTTTCGTCAAGGCCCTAGAAGCAGGTCAAGAGTCGGGCATTTTTCGGGCCGCCGAAAAGCCGGACGTAACCCAAAGTCCTTTGCCGAGGTTTGATCTGCTGCGTATGGATCAATACTTCATGATGTCAGTCCAATTTTCGCGAGGTTGCCCCTTCAATTGCGAGTTTTGCGACATCATCTCTCTTTACGGACGCAAGCCGAGAACCAAAGAGCCAAGTCAAATGCTAGCCGAGCTGCAAGCTCTCTATGACTTGGGTTGGCGGGGTTCGGTATTTGTGGTGGATGACAATTTTATCGGCAATCAGCGCAACGTCAAGCGATTTTTACGAGAGCTGATCCCCTGGAGCCAGGAGCGCAATTACCCATTTACCTTTATGACAGAGGCTTCGGTTAACCTGGCCGAAGATGAAGAACTGATGAGGTTAATGGTAGAGGCGGGTTTCTATGCTGTCTTTTTGGGCATTGAGACTCCAGACCAAGACAGCTTACAGATGACCCAAAAGCTCCAGAATACCCGCCACCCTTTGGTGGAGGCCTGTCGCAAGATCAACGATGCTGGACTGCTGATCTATGCTGGGTTTATTCTGGGCTTTGATGGAGAGCGGCCAGGAGCAGGGGAGCGCATTCAGGCTTTTGTCGAGCAAACCGGTATTCCTCAGCCAATGCTGGGCATTTTACAGGCTTTGCCAAACACACAGCTCTGGAATCGCTTGAAGAAAGAGGAACGGTTGCTGGAAGGGATCGGCGTGACTGAGTTCGGCGATCAAAATACGCTGATGAATTTCATTCCCACCCGTTCTCTATCGGAGATTGCCCGAGAGTATCTGGAAAGTTTTTGGAAACTGTATGATCCTGCGCGATATTTATCTCGCTGCCTGCAACAGTGCCTGAATATCGGCATCAAAGATGGCCGACGGCAAATGATGAAGCTGCCCCTTCGCAAAGGGATCCACCTGCTTCTACAACTCATCTGGCGGCAAGGGATCCTTCATCCCGAAATCCGCGCCCAATTTTGGCGGCAGCTATGGACGATTTGGCGACAGAAACCGAGCCTGCTGAACCTATATTTGGGCCTCTGCGCTGCAGGAGAACACTTTTGGGAATATCGGGAATTGGCCCGCGCCCGGCTTACCCAGCAACTGGGATACGATCCTTTGCTGGCCAGCTCATCTTGACAGTATTTCTGGGGGAATGGTCTATCGATAGAGGATGCCCGGATGGGGCCTATGCGGCGACGACAGTTGGGGGCGATGGTGCTGGGATCCCTGTGGGCTGTTTGGGGAGGCTCTCGGCAGGCCCAAACGTCCGGGCGCGGAGATTGGCTGGCCGTGGAGCTGTTCAGCCGCTGGAGTGCGGATCCCTTGGCCGAGTTGGAGCTGATGGGCCCTTTTGTTTTAAATCAGCAGCCTTTTCCAACAGGCACCTGGAAGTTACAGGTTCGCCGCCAAGAGCTCCTTCTGACCGGGCCGGGACAGCCTCGTCGCTACCAGGGATCCCTTTGGCTACAGGGGGGAGCCCTGCGCCCCTTCGCAGGGGAGGAGCGTCGCTATCGGGGTTGGGTACAGATTTGCCCGGAGGGTTCAGGTCGCCTGCATCTGGTGAACTGGGTCAAGTTGGAAGACTATCTGCTGGCTTTGGTGCCCAGCGAAATGCCTGCCGATTGGCCAGCCGCCGCCTTGCAGGCGCAAGCCATCTTGGCCCGCACTTTGGCCATTCCCCATCTGCACCCCGGCCCCAGAAGAGAATGGCCCTCTACCTCGATAAGGCTATTGCAAGACTCCACCGCCCACCAGTTCTATGGTGGCCTGGCCTATGAGACGGCGGCGACCACTGCTGCGGTGCAGGCAACCCGAGGGCAGATCCTAACCCATGCTGGCCAGCCGATAGAGGTTCTGTTTCACTCCACCTGCGGCGGTCACACCAGCGCCAATCAGGATATTTTTGCCCCACCCGCCCGCCCCTACCTACAAGGGGTGATCTGTGACGGGTGTCGCGCCTCTCCTTTCTATGGCCCTCACAGCGTCCGACTCAGCCGACGGGAGTTGGAGCCAGCCTTCGGCAACGGCGATCTGGAGATTGTGCAGTCGGATCCCTGGGGTCGCCCCCTGCGCATCCGCGTTGGATCCCAACTGTTGACTGGCCAAGAGTTTGTGCTGCGCCTTGGCCAAACCCTGGGTTGGGGGATCCTCCCCAGCAACCGCTTCACGTGGGAACGTCTCCAGCCAAAGGCCGGCCAGCAGGAAGTGTACCTTTTTACCTATCGCGGAGCCGGCCATGGGGTGGGACTGTGTCAGTGGGGATCCCGTGGCTTGGCCGAGCAGGGCTACACGGCGCCGCAAATTCTCAATCACTACTTCCCCGGCACCCAGGTGATAACGCTGAGCTGAAGGCTGTTGGCCCCGACTCCAACTCTCATTTACCCCCGTGTCCCTTGCACACCCCCATCGTCGCCATCCTGCCTACTGCTACTGCAGCGAGCTGGAACATGCCCAGATTCTCAAGTGCCAGCAGCAGGATCCCTTGCCGTTTGCAGAAGCGATGCGGGTGCATTGCCAATCAGGAAGCCGCCGTGGCCGCTGCTTGCGGCCCTTGAAGCAGTTGTGTCGTCAGCAAAACTGTTACATGGCTAACCCCTAAGCCACCCTGAGCAGGCGACCTTGGGCTGTGGCAGAAAAGCTGACTTCAGGCGCGAGCTTTGGGCGTGATCCTCACAATGGTGGAACGGGATCCCACCTGGGCTGACCCATTCGCTTGCGGCTCTTTGGCCATCCCGCCGCCGGTGGAAGTTGTTTGTGCTTTACGCCGCTTCTGCGGCACAGCATTTCCGGCCTGCTGGGCTGTAGGGCTGCTGGAGGCAGTTTTGGCTTGGGTTTTACTGACCGAGGAGCCCGCTTTGCCGGTCGAGCGGCTTTTCCCCTTGACCTCTGCAGAAGAGACTTCTTTTTCAGCCAGCACCTGCAGGGCCATTTCCAGGGTAACCGCTTCGGCAGGGATCCCTTTGGGCAAAGAGGCATTGACCTTGCCATGTTTGACATACAGCCCGTAGGGGCCGTCGTGCAGATTGACCGGCTCACCATCCTCAGGATGGGATCCCAGCTCCCGCAGCGGCTTGGCCGAGGCGCGCCCACGGCCTTTCTTGGGCTGGGCCAGCAGCTCCAGCGCCCGCTCCAGGCTGATGGTCAGCACATCCTCATCGGCGGGCAGAGAGCGGAAATCGCCATCGCAGACCACGTAGGGGCCGAAGCGGCCAATGCTGGCCTGCACCTTTTTCCCCGATTCCGGGTGTTCCCCCAAGGTGCGGGGCAAGCTCAGCAACCCCAAGGCAATCTCTGGCGTAACCTGATCCGGTTTCAGCCCTTTGGGCAGAGAGGTGCGCTTGGGTTTTTTGTTGTCCTCAGAAACTTCCCCCAACTGCACATAGGGGCCATAGGGGCCCTGCGGGATCACGTAGATGGGCTCTTGGGTTTCCGGGTGAAAGGCAATGGGCTTGGGGCCTTCCTGCTTCCGCTGGATTAGCTCCGCAATGTGTTCTGCGCTCAGATCGGCGGGGGGAATATCCTCCGGCAAGTTGGCGCGCACCTCTCCGGACTCGGTTTCGACCGCCACATAGGGGCCATAGGGGCCAATGCCGATCTTGACAGGCAGGTTCTCCAGATGGATGGAGCGGGCCAGGCCGGAATCAATTTCCAGCTCGCGCGCCTTCACCTGTCCCTCGAGACCCTGCTCGCCCAAGAAGAAATGGCGCAGATAGGGCAACCACTCCGCCTGTCCAGAAGCAATGTCGTCCAGCGTTTGCTCCATCTCGGCAGTGAAGCGGGTATTCACCAGGTTGGGAAAGTATTTTTCCAGTAGCTCGGTGACTGCAAAAGCCGTGTAGGTGGGCACGAGGGCACTTCCCATCGGCCTGACGTAGCCACGGCTCATGATCGTATTCAAGATGGTGGCGTAGGTGCTGGGGCGGCCAATACCCTCACTTTCCAACACCTTGACCAAGGACGCTTCCGTATATCGGGCCGGGGGCTGGGTTTCGTGGGCAACGGGTTCCAGCTTCCGGCAGCGGAGGGGATCCCCCTGCCGCAACAGAGGCAGATGCACCTCCCGATCTTCCAAAGCCGCCTCTGGGTCGTCGGATCCCTCCACATAGGCGCGGAAAAAGCCGGGAAAATCGATGCGCTTGCCGCTGGCCCGGAACACCGCATCGTCTACGGCGATGAGTACGATGGTGTGGGTCTGCCGCGCCTCGGCCATTTGGCTGGCGACGGTGCGCTTCCAGATCAGGTCGTAGAGGGCCAGCTCCTGGCCGGAGAGGGGGGTTTGGCTGGGCAGGCGAAACTCTGATCCAGCAGGACGAATGGCCTCGTGGGCTTCTTGCGCCCCTTTGGTTTTGGTGGTGTACTGACGGGGCTCGGGGCTGAGATATTCTCTGCCGTACATCGACTCCACGCAGGCGCGGGCAGCGCGGATGGCCTGCTCCGACAGGTGGACCGAATCGGTGCGCATGTAGGTGATGTAGCCCTCTTCGTAGAGCTTTTGGGCAATGCGCATCGTCTGCTGGGCCGACAGGTGCAGCTTGCGGTTGGCCTCCTGCTGCAGGGTGGAGGTGGTAAAGGGAGGGGCAGGTTTGCGGGTGGAGGGGCGCTCTTCCACAGAGCTGACGATCCAGGCTTTTCCCAGCAAGCGATCCCGCAGGGCCTCGGCCTGGGCCTGATCCAACAACACCACATCCCGCCCGGCAATGAGCTGGCCGGTGCTGGGATCGAAGTCTTGCCCATTGGCCAGGCGTTTGCCACCCAAGCTCACCAGCTCTGCTGGAAAGACAGCCTGCTGGCCGGCGACGGTCGTTTTGGGCTGCAGCTCCGCTTTGAGATCCCAGTAGGAGGCTTTTCTGAAGGCGCGCCGCTCCCGCTCTCGATCCACCAAAAGCTTGACCGCCACCGACTGCACCCGCCCTGCCGAGAGTTTGGGGGCAATTTTTTTCCACAGCAGCGGCGACAGGGTATAGCCCACCAGGCGATCCAAGATGCGGCGGGTCTCCTGGGCACGCACCAGTTGTTCATCCACCTCACGGCAGTTTTGCAGCGCCTCCTGAATGGCCTCGCGGGTAATCTCGTGGAACACCATGCGGCGGGTGGGCACTTTGGGTTGCAGCACCTGCTGCAAGTGCCAGCTAATGCTTTCCCCTTCGCGGTCTTCGTCGGTGGCCAGGATCAGCTCGTCCGCCTTCTTGAGCGCTTCCTTCAGCTCCTTGACCACCTTTCTTTTGTCCTTGGGGATGACGTAGAGGGGCTCGAAGTCGGCGTGGACATTGACCCCCAGGCGGCTCCACTCTTCTCCTTTCAATTCTTCTGGAATTTCAGATGCCGAATCGGGAAGATCCCGCACATGTCCCATCGAGGCCTGAACCTCATACCCCGCAGGCAAGAACCCACGGATGGTACGGGCTTTGGTGGGAGATTCGACAATGACCAGCTTAGGCATAATTGAGGTTGGCAGCAATCGGCTTAGGTTGTCGCATTTCCCGCCCCAAGGATTGGGCGGGCCAGCATACACTGCAAGAGGTGCTTAAGATAGACAGCCTACTTTTCTGGAGCGTAGCAAGTCTACCTGCGCTTGACCAGCCGTCATCGGCGATGATCCGAGCGGTCTGGCCCCATCTGGCTGCTTTGCAGGACGATGAAACTACACCATTTTTCCATTCGCACCGCCGATATCTTCCGCTCCATCGCTTTTTACGAGGGGCTGGGCTTTGCGGTGGAAGAACGCTTTACTGCCGGGATCACGCTGGCCTGCTGGATGCGCGGCCCCTGGGGGCGTTTGGAGCTGATGCAAGTGCCGCAGCCCCATCCTGCCCCGGATCCTTTTGGGGATCCCCACTATGTGGGCTACTATCACCCCGCTTTTGAGGTGGGCCCCGAATGGGGATCCCTGGCCAACTACCTAGAACATTTGCGAGCGCAAGTGCCCCTTACCCTGCTGCTGCCGCCCCAGCTCCAGCAAATTGGGGGCCAGGTCTATGAAGTGGCGTTCATCGCCGATCCCGATGGCCTGCCGATCGAGCTCATTCGTCCCCAGGGATCCTCAGGAGAGAGTCTGCCCCAACGCCCAGAGGACATTAATAAATAGTTGGATAACTAGTTGATGGGTTAGAGGATCTAATTTGGGTGGGAGCGGTCGTTCCCCCTTGTCCAGATCCTGGAGAGCCAACCCTAAAGCTAAGCTAGTAGAGCTTCTGGGGAACTTGAGAGAAGGGTTTGTTGGCCGCTTGTCAGTTCAGCCTCACCTGATATGAAAGCTCAGCTTCCGGTGACGATTTTGACAGGTTTTTTGGGCAGTGGCAAAACCACGCTGCTCAAGCGCATCTTGGAAGAGGAGCATGGGTTGCGCATTGGGGTTATCCTCAACGAGTTTGGCGAGATTTCCATCGATGGCGAGTTGGTCAACATGCCCGAGGGGGGGCTGATGCAGCTCAACAATGGTTGCCTCTGCTGCACGGTGCGAGAGGATTTTGAACGGGCGGCCCGCCAGCTGCTCCAGCATGCCCAGGCGTTGGACTATCTGGTGGTGGAAACCAGCGGCGTGGCGGATCCCAGGCAGGTGACCGAGCTATTTGTGCAGAGGGTCTTTCATGAGGAGTTGCGCCTGGATGGCGTGGTGACCTTGGTTGACGGTGCCGAATACTGGCGCAATTTCCAGCGCTCGCAAACCGCCGCCCACCAGATCGGCAGCGCTGACATTTTGTTGCTCAATAAGGTGGATTTGATCGACGAAGCCGAACGAGAGCGGATCCTTCTCGATCTGCGCCGCTACAACCCCGCTGCCCCTTGCCTGCTCACCACCCATGCCCAGGTGCCTCTGGCCCGCATCTTGGATGTGCATGCCTTCCGCCCAGAATTGTGGGATCCCAGGCTCCCCAATGCAGAGACTGAGGCCCACCATAGCCATCACCTCGAGGAGGACGGGATCCAATCGGTGAGCTTTCAACTGCAGCAGCCGCTGGATTTGGGGGCCTTTCGCGATTGGCTACAAGACTTGTCCGAGACCGTTTTTCGCGCCAAGGGGGTGCTGTCGGTTCTGGATGAGCCGCAGCGGGTTATCTTTCATCAGGTGGGCCAGCGGCAAACCCTTTTTCTGGAACGGGACTGGGATCCCGATGAGCCCCGCTTGTCCAAAATTGTGTTGATTGGCAAGGGGCTGGAGCGGGAGCAGCTAGCTGCCGGCCTCAGCCGGGTGTGTGGGGCAACCGCCGCTGGCTAAGGATCCTCTTCAGTTTTTTCGGTTTTTGGATTGGGTGACCTGGGATGGCTCGCAGCAAACTTTCAGAGCAAGAACAACAGCAAATTGTTAGCGCCTACCGCGGCTCGACAGCGACCGCCGTCGAATTGGCGGAGCAATTTCAGGTGAGCATCACCACCATCACCCGCGTGTTGAAGGAAAATATCGCTGCCGATGAGTATCAGCGGTTGATCCATCTCAAACGCTCGGCTGCCCGCCGCAAAGACATGGGGGAAAAAGCTGTTGTTGGCGGGATCCCAGCCCCAGAGCAGCAGATTTTGCCGCTGGAGCCGGAGCTGCCTTTTTCATCTCCCTCGCTGCAGCCGAACGCAAACGACGAAGGCGAGGATAACACCGCTGGAACAGAGTCTCTGCCAAAACTGCCCCCAGAAGAACTGCAGTTGGCGGCTGAGCTTCAGGAAGATGTGGAGGATGTCGGGGAAGAGGATGAGGAAGAGACCGAAGAAGACCGTGACCTCGAAGACGAGGATGAGGACGACCCTGACTATCTCCTAGAAGATGAAGATGGGCCAGAAGAGGATCCCCTCACCGATCCCAGCTATCAAATTCAGGTATTACCCCTGGAAGAGCTCACCCTACCGGAAACCTGCTATGTCGTTGTTGACCGCTACCAAGAACTGACCACCCGCCCTCTCAAAGAATTCTTTGGCTCGGGATCCCTGCCCATCGAAGGGATGGATAACGCCAATACGCTGCCGATTTTCGACAGCCACAAGGTGGCCCGCCGCTTTTCCGAAATGAGCCGTCGGGGCAGCAACACCTACCCACCCTACCGGGTAATCCAGTTTCCCGGCTACATTCTGGAGATTGTGCGCACCCAACTGCAAAAGAAAGGCATCACCCATCTGCTCGTAGATGGGCAAATCTACAGTCTTTGACAGGATCCTCAAGCTCAGAAGTGGGGGACTCCTGTTACTGGCGCAGGTTGGCAACACTACGTGAACGCCAGCCGCACTTCCTGTTTTAGCCTACCTCGCCACAGCAGCAGTACCCGTCTCTTCGGACATTTGGACTGCCCCCGCCCCCACGGGCTTATGGATCGCTCCTCAGCTCCCCACTCACACTGATGGAACCAAAGGCTCATGCCGTGACATACTCCCGCACTCATGCTGATGCAAAGCGCTCCGCGCCGCTAAAGCGAGAGAGGGCGGGGCTTCTCGGCGGCCTAGCTAAGCCTTGTAGCAGGCAGAAATACGCAAAGTTTGTGATCATTCCACAGCCGCCGCCGCGTATTCCAGCTCCTCTTCCACCACTTCCGGTGGGGCCTCTGCCGCTTGTCCTTGCTTAGCGGCCAACAGTTGCTCGCGGTACTTGGCTGCCATTTCCTCAGCCTTCTCGTAAACCAGCTTGGGATCCCGAATCATGTCGCCGGGATTGGGCTCCAGTTGCTTGGTGGACAGCGAGATCCGCCCCCGCTCCGCATCTAGATCGATGATCATCACCTTCACTTCGTCGTTGACGTTGAAGACGCTGTGGGGCGTGTCAACATGATCGTGGGAGATCTCGGAAATGTGCAGCAGGCCGGAGACGCCGCCAATATCGATGAAGGCACCATAGGGCTTGATGCCCCGCACCGTGCCAACCACCACCTCGCCCACTTCCAGCTTGTTCATCTTCCGCTCCACCAAGGCGCGGCGATGGCTCAACACCAGGCGGTTGCGGTCTTCGTCCACCTCCAGAAACTTCAGGGGCAGCTCTTCGCCCACCAGCTCTTCTTTTGGCTTGCGGGTGCTGATGTGGGATCCGGGGATAAAGCCCCGCAGCCCCTCAATCCGCACCAGGGCTCCACCTCGGTTGGTGGCAAAAATGGTTGAGCGAACGGTGGCATCTTCTTTCTGGAGCTGCCGTACCCGTTCCCAGGCCCGCATGTACTCGATGCGACGGATGGAGAGGGTCAGCTGTCCCTCTTCGTTTTCTTCGGTGAGGATAAAAAACTCGCGGGTTTCTCCGGGCTGCAGCATCTCGTGCGGGTCTTCCAGGCGGCTAATCGACATCTCCTGGAGCGGCAGAAAGGCAGCCGTTTTGGCCCCGATATCGATCAAAGCACCGCGTGGCTCCACCGAGAATACTGTACCCGCCACAATTTCGCCAGGGCTGAAGTGATAGTCGTACTTATCCAGAAGGGCGGCAAAGTCTTCAGTGGTAAAACCTACATCGGCAGCAGTGAATCGACTCATAGGGGTGCAGTAACAGATCAGTTGCGCGGGATAAAGGGTAGAAGGCCAATCGAGTTTGGCAGGATCCCACTTCCACTTTCCCACCTGGGGAGGATGTGGCTGGGAAATACCATCGTAGCTTAGAGGAGCGTCTTTTGTGGCAAGTTTTCCGGCATCTTGCCAAGCTGGAAGATAGAAGATTTGGAGGAAGAGCAATTGCACTTTATCGACCAAGCCGAAATTGAAGTGCAAGGGGGGAATGGCGGAGATGGCATCGTTGCCTTCCGCCGTGAAAAGTATGTGCCGGCTGGGGGGCCATCCGGCGGCAATGGAGGGCGGGGCGGCTCAGTGATCCTGGTGGCCGATCCTGGCCTGCAAACTCTGTTGGATTTTCGCTTTCAACCGGTGATCAAGGCGGAACACGGGGCCAAAGGGGGGCCCAACCATCGCAGCGGGGCCAGTGGTGCGGATCGGCTGGTGCGGGTGCCCTGCGGTACTGTGGTGTTCAATGCGGAGACGGGGGAATTGTTGGGCGATCTGGTGGGCAAGGGGGATCAATTGCTGGTAGCCCGTGGGGGCAAAGGCGGCTTAGGCAATGCCCATTTTTTGAGCAACCACAATCGCGCCCCCCGCCAATTCACCAAGGGCGAAGCGGGAGAACGGGTGCGCCTGCGCCTGGAGCTGAAGTTGATTGCCGAGGTGGGCATTGTCGGCCTGCCCAATGCGGGCAAGTCCACTCTGATTTCGGTGGTCTCCTCTGCCCGGCCCAAGATTGCTGACTACCCCTTCACCACGTTGCAGCCCAATTTGGGGGTGGTGCCCCATCCATCGGGAGATGGGGTGGTGTTTGCCGATATTCCGGGGCTGATCGAGGGGGCGCACTTGGGGGTGGGGCTGGGCCATGAGTTTTTGCGCCATGTGGAGCGTACCAGGGTACTGATTCATTTGGTGGATGGCACGGCGGCGGATCCCGTCAAGGATTACCAGGTTATTCAGCAGGAGCTGCGCGCCTACGGCCACGGGTTAATCGATAAGCCACAAATCCTGGTTTTGAACAAGATCGATGTTCTGGATCCCCAGCAGGTTGCCGAGCGCGCCCAGAGGCTGTCTGCTGCTGCCGGCACTTCGGTGGTGACCATTTCTGCGATTGCCAAGCAGGGGCTGGATGCCCTCTTGCAGCGGGTGTGGCAGTGCCTGGGTCGGGGATCCCAACAGCCTGCGCAGTTGGATCTTGTGGGGGCAAAATCCATCCAGTCCTAGGGCAGAAGAATCTTAGAATGGGAAAGCCCCTGCCTTCCCAGAACCCAGAGACGAGTGGCTATGTATATCTCGGCGGAGGATCTGCCACCGGATTTGCGTCAGATTATGTTGGCCGTTGAACAGGCGGCCCAGGCGAGGGCGGGAGCGTGTGTGGAGCTGCTGATGCTCCTGCGGCTGCTGGAGGAGTTGCACCGCGCGATCCTGGAAGGTGCCTTTCGGGAGTCTTTGCCCAACACCCGTCAAGCTCTGTATCGGGTGCTTCAGGATTTGGAAGAAGCCGGCGACTGGCCCTATCTGCCCCGTCTGCACATCCAAGCCCTGATGCAACAACTGAAGGACTGGCCCGAATCTCAGGGATCCCCGCCCGCGTCGGTGCCACCGACCCCCCGCCCTCTTGTGGAAAACCCCCTGGGGGGGAGCTGCTCCCAGTCTTGACCTCTTCCCATCTGCCCGATGGCCGAGTACTTTAAGCTGCATCCGCAACAGCCCCAGGCCCGTTCCATCCGGCGGATTGCGGCGGCTTTGCGGGAGGGGGCGGTGATGCTTTACCCCACCGATACAGTCTATGCCATTGGCTGCGATGTGACCCACAAACAAGCAGTGGAGCGGGTACGCCGTATCAAGCAGCTCTCCAACGACAAGCCTCTTACCTTTTTGTGCCCTTCTCTCTCACGCATTGCCCACTATGCCCAGGTAACCGATTCGGCCTATCGGCTGATGCGGCGGCTGATCCCGGGCCCGTTTACGTTTCTGTTGCCGGCCACCAAGCTGGTGCCCAAGTTGGTGATGGAGCCCAAACGGAAAACCACCGGCATCCGCGTGCCCGATTCTGCCATTTGTCAGGCTTTGCTGGAAGAGTTGGGCAATCCAATTGTCTCCACCTCTGCCAAGCTGGGGGGGGATCCCGTCGGATCCCTGGGCTTAAGTTTTGGGCAAACCTGGGAATGGGAGAGCGACCCCTGGGATGAGGGTGGGATCTTTGCGGCTGAAGAGATGCGGCAGTTGGAAAAACAGGTGGATCTGGTGCTGGATGACGATGCCCCCCGTCGGGCCAAGGTCTCTACGGTAATTGACTTGACGGGATCCGAGCCGCTGGTGGTGCGGGCCGGGCTGGGGTATGAGCAGGTGGCAGATCTAAATCTGAAACCCGTAGAAGAAGACGGTTAAGGGCAGAGGGATCCCGCGTTCTCTAAAATAGGGTCAGTGCCTTCGGAGTGTGCCCATGTCTGAGGCTCTGGCTCAGCAAAAATCGGCTCTGCTGCACCTACTGGAGGCGACCGACCGGGGCCGGAAAGTTTCCCCTGACCAAAAAGCCCAGATTTTGTCTCAAATTGCCGCCCTAGAAGCGCTCAACCCCACCCCCAAGCCAACATCTGCTGCTGAAGGGTTGGAGGGGAACTGGCTCACCCTATTTACCACGAGCACAGCTCTGCTGCGGCTGGCACAGTTGCCTTTTTTGACCACCGGCGAGATCTACCAGTGTATTCGGGCCAAGGCTGGACGGGTCTTCAACGTGGCGGAGATCCAGGGATCCGGTTGGCTGGAGGCTTGGATGCCACGGGGAGTCTTGGCTGTATCAGCGCGCTTTTACCCCGAATCGGAGCGTCGGGTGAGGGTGATTTTCGAGCGATTGGTGTTCGGATCCCAAGCTTTGATGAGCTACGAGATCGAGAGCTTTCTCTATTTGCTCGAGCAGGCTCCGGAGCGAATCCCGGCTATTCAAATCGATATCCGCCGCCGCGAGCCAACGGGTTGGCTGGATATCACCTATTTAGATGAAGACTTGCGGCTGGGTCGGGGCAGCGAGGGGAGTGTATTTGTTCTAAAGCGGGTCGGCTAGTCGGAGGATCCAGAGGACTCCGTTTCCGCCCTTTCGTGAGATAGGTTTTGGGTTAGGGTGAAGCCTATTTCCTGGAGAACTTGCAAGGCGCGGTAGGACTCCCGCAAAGTTTGCAGCTCCTGTTGAGTTTGCTCCAGTTGCCGGGCCCATTCTGCCTGTTGGGAGCGCAACTCTCGATTTTCCAATTTTTTGCGCTGCAGGATGCGCTTGAGTTTTTGCTGCTGCTGCTGGAGTTGAGCCCGCTCTGCTTCTGCGTGTTGCAGTTGGGTCCTTTGGCGTTCCAATTCTATTTTCAGGGTGGTGACCTGGGATTGAAGTTGGCGGAGCTTTTGGCGCAGCGCTTGCTCTGGCGTGGGTTTGGTCGACTCGGAGCTTGGAGAAGGGGAAGATGTTTGTAGGTTTTGCAGATGCTGTTGTAACTGTTGGGCTTGGGCCTGCAGGACTCGAGACCGTTGCTGCTCGCTGCGCAGTTGGGCTTGGGCGCGTTCACAGGTCTGGATTTCGGCTTTCACCCGCTGCTTGATGCGGTCAAGGATCTTTTGATGGCGGAGCTGGGTTTGCCGGATCTCCTGAGCCACCTGCCAAGGGCGAGGATCCCCCTTAGGTTGTCGTGGCTCGCCGCCGTGGTCGGCAGGATCAAAGGGAGATAGGGTCGCCACCAGCGATTCTCGAAAGTCGCTCCAGGAAGCCGATTGCAGACCCATCTGAACCACCCGCCAGGCCCCATAGGAGGCCCCAGCGGCAGCCAGGATCCCAGGGATCCCGGCCAGGGAGAGGGAAACCTTGGGCAGGGTGGGCAGGATCTGATCCAGCAGCCCCACCACCAGGGCGAAAACAAAGATCCCGCTCCCCGCGGCAGCGGCACCTGAAACCCAAGAGGAGCGGGAGAGCATCATCGTTTTTTCGTCATCACAACCGCTAGAGCGGGAAAACCAGGTTCAAAAATTGCCTGTCTGCACTCAGTTTATCCCGCCAGCAGCCTCTGTTTCCCTCTTAGGGCACCTGCCATGCCCGTTGGTGGTAGCCCTCTAATTGGGCCCAGGGATCCCCAGCCGCTGCGTGGGTATGGCCGTGGTCGTGGTGAGGGTGGGAATGAGGATGGTGATGGGATCCGTGCCCGTGATGGTGGTCATGAGGCTCGTGAGGATGGTGATGGGTATGCCCAGCTCTGACCTCTGCGCTCACGGCCAGGCGAAACTTGCACAGGTGGCAGTTCATTTGGGTTTGGCCCTGCAGGGCTTCCTGCTCCAGTTGCTGCAGGCTGTGCAGCACCGTATCCACAAGGCCCAATTCCGGCAGCATCAGCCAGTCGATTTCCGGCTGTCGTTGTCGTTGTTTCTCCACTGCCGCCTCAATTTTTTTCACCAGCACTCCGGTAAACAGGAAGTAGGGCAGCACGATCACCCGGCGCGGATGCCAGGACAAGGCCCGCTCCAATCCCACGGGCAGGCGGGGATGGGTAATGCCGATAAAGCAAGTTTCCACAGCGGCAAACCCAGATCCTTCCCAAAGCAACCGGGCCAGTTTACAGGCTTCGGCATTGGCCTCGGGATCGCTGGAGCCGCGACCCACAAACAGGAGCACGGTTTCTGCTTCTGGGATCCGCTGCGGTTGGGCGGCCATCAAAGCGGCCAATCGGTCTCGCAGCAGTTGCAGGATCTCGATGCGGATCCCCAACGGCCCACCGTAATGAATGCGCAACTGGGGATAGAGGGCCTGCAGGCGATCCAATTCCATCGTCACATCGAACTTGTTGTGGCGGGCCCCAAACAACAGCAGCGGCAGGACCACAATCTCTTGCCACCCTTGGGCAATACACTGCTGGATCCCTTGGGCGATACTCGGCTCCGTCAGCTCCAGAAAACAAGGGATCACCGGTCGATGGGGAGTGAGGGATTGGTAGACTTGGGCCAACTCCAGAAAGGCTTGCCGCCCTTCAGGGTCGCGGGATCCGTGGCCGATAAGCAATAGGGGCAATGAAGGAGAAGCAAGCTGCCCAACCGAAAGGGGAGGGGAAACACTGAGGGTATTCAACACAAAAAACTCCGTTCCTTGTGAATCGCAAGGGGTACAGGACAACGGCAGGTGGGTGTTCTGGCTGAGGGAGGGATCCCATCACAGTTGCGTCACAGTGGCGGACTTGCACCGCGCTTTCCCCAGTCTGCCTGAGCCTTTCAGGTTAGCTTGCCTCTTGCCATTCACCAAGCTCCCGGGGGGGATGTTCTTGTCTGCCAGAAGATAGCCCTGAGGCATGAGCGGTACGGCAGACTCATGCTCAAAGGGCAGCAAAACTGTTGCCGCGCTAATCCCCCTTGCCCCTGGGAGAGGGCCTAACGCCGGCCCGCTGGTCTGGGGGGCTGAAAGTGTCGCAGGCGCAGGGCATTGGCGACCACCGAAACGGAACTCAGGGCCATGGCTGCCCCCGCCAGCATAGGGTTGAGCAACCAGCCTGTAAAGGGATAGAGCGCCCCAGCGGCAATCGGGATCCCCAGCGTGTTGTAGATAAAGGCGAAGAAGAGGTTTTGGCGGATGTTGTTGAGGGTGGCCCGGCTGAGTTGAATGGCTGTGGCGACTCCCCGCAGATCCCCCGACATGAGGGTAATATCGCTGGCGGCCATCGCCACATCCGTACCTGTACCAATGGCGATCCCCACATCGGCTTCTGCCAGAGCCGGAGCATCGTTAATGCCATCTCCCACCATCGCCACCCGCCGTCTCGGTTGTCTTAGGCTGCGTATGTAAGCTGCCTTCTGATCCGGACGGACTTGGGCAATTACCCGCTGAATGCCTGCTTGCCGAGCAACCGCTTGGGCCGTGGTGGGGTTATCCCCAGTTAGCAGGATCACCTCTAGACCCATCTGTTGCAGCTGTTGCACTGCCTCAGGAGAGGTGGGTTTGAGCGGATCGGCAATGGCCAACAGCCCCACCAGGCTCTGGGATTGGGCTACGCCGATCACCGTTTTGCCCTGGCTTTCCCAATTCTGAACCCGCTCTGACCAAGAGGGATCCCAGGGGATCCCCATCTCCTGTAGCCAGCTCAGCCGACCGATGCGAATCCACTGATCTTCCACCCAAGCTTCTGCCCCACTGCCTACCCTTGCCTGAAAGTGCCAGGCAGGAGGGATCACAATTTTTTCGGCTTCGGCTTTCTGCACCACCGCCTGGGCCAAAGGATGTTCCGAGTGCCGCTCCACCGCCGCTGCCAGGCGCAACACCGCCAGGGGAGAGGAGCCGTGGGCCCAAATATCGGTGACAGTGGGACGACCTTCAGTCAGGGTGCCAGTTTTGTCCAAGACCACCGTGCGCAAGTCGTGGGCCAATTCCAGGCTGTCGGCACTTTTCACCAGGATCCCCAATTCTGCCCCTCGTCCCGTGGCCACCAGGATCGAGGTGGGGGTCGCCAACCCCAGCGCACAAGGGCAGGCGATGATCAGCACCCCAATCGTGTTCACCAAGGCCAGCGTCAGGTTGTCCGCCAACACCCACCAGAGCACGAAAGTTAGAACTGCCACCCCAATCACTGCCGGCACAAACCAGGCAGTCACCCGATCCGCCACCTGTTGAATCGGAGCTTTGGATCCCTGGGCTTCCTGCACCAGGCGCACGATCTGGGCCAGAACTGTGTCTTTGCCCACCCGCCGCGCTTCCATCACAAAGCTGCCCGTCCGATTCAGCGTTGCCCCAATCACCTCATCCCCCGCCGATTTGACAACAGGCAGGCTCTCGCCGGTCACCATCGACTCGTCGAGGCTGGAGGATCCCTCTAGGATTACCCCATCCACCGGCACCTTCTCGCCGGGGCGCACCCGGATCCGATCCCCCACCTGCACTTCCCGAATCGGAATATCCTGCTCCACCCCCTGGCGAATTACCCTTGCCGTTTTCGGTTGCAGCCCGATCAGCTTGCGAATGGCCTCAGAGGTTTGCCTTTTGGCCCGTTGCTCCATCCACTTACCCACCAGGATCAAGGTGGTGACCACCGCCGACACTTCGTAATACACATCGGGATGCAGTCCCTGCCGATGGAAAGAGTCGGGGAAAACCGTTGGGAAAATGGAATAGAAGAAAGCCGCGCTCGTCCCTAAGGCCACCAGCGTGTTCATATCCGCCGAGCGCCGTTGCCAAGCGGCCCAAGCGCCTCGATAAAAATGCTTGCCCACCCAAAACTGCACCGGAGCCGTCAGCAGCAACTGCAACCCAGGATTGTGCAGCCACATGGGAAAGCCCGGGATGTCCATCCCCAGCATCATCGGCAGGGATCCGATCACCAGCACCGTGCTGATGCCCACCCCTATCGCCACCTTGAGCTTCAGTTCCCGTTCTGCGGCCCGTTGGGCGATCCGCTCTGGATCCGACAGATCGTCCAGCTGCCAATCCTCCTGGATAAGGCGCGCCCGATACCCCGCCCGCTCCACCGCCCGAATCAGCGCCTGCGGATCCACCAGCCTGGGATCCCCTTTGACGGTGGCCTGCTCGCTGGCAAAATTCACTGATCCGTGGGACACCCCCTGCACCTGAGCGAGGGCCTGTTCGATGCTGCGGGCGCAGGAGGCACAGCTCATCCCTTGCAGGGCCAACTGCCAGGTGCCCTCAGGAGAAGGCGCAGAGGCCGATAGTGCACCCGATGACCCTTTATGGGCAGACATGGCAACACCTTGTTGATGAAACGACAGCTACTCTCCACCCTGGGCAGGGCGAAGGCAGCCATCTGTACAGAAATTCAAAACAGACGCCCGACCGTTCCCGGCCCAAAATTGACTAGGCCGGGGGATATCCCACCTGGGTGAGGGCCTGCCGCAAATCGCCCACAGGCCGCTCAGAAGTAATCCGCACCTGTTTGGTTTTGGGATCCCCTTCCACCTGCGCCTGGGGATCCAGTTGCCGCACCGCTTGCGCAATGGTGTCCACGCAAGCCCCACAGGCCAGCTTGGGCACCGTCAAAACAACCTGCATCTTGGAAACCCCCCCCAATGCCACTGAAAGGATGCTAAACCTTACAGTGGGCTGGAAGGTCAAGAGGGAGGCTGAGGCTCGTCCATATTCCAGCGGTAGTCCACCTGATAGCCCCGCTGTCGCCACTCTTCCTCCAGTTGCACCTGTTGGGTGAGGGCTTTGCGCAGGGAGTTGATCAGCTCTTGCGTGCGGCCTCGGTTGCCAAAATCCTGTTCCTCTACTGCCGGAAAGGTTTGCCGCTCCAACACCCGCAGCAGAAATTCGTAGTGGATATGAGCCGGCACAGGAATACGTTTCATCGATCCAAGCAATCCTTAGAGATCAATTGTTCTCGCAGAGATCCATTGATAAATGGTTTTCATTCACTGAGATGACAACAGGTGGCGCACAGCTTGGCCGGGATCCGGCTGGGTCACCAGCGCTTCCCCCACGAGCACAGAGCGCACCCCCCAGGCCCGCAACTGCTGCAGATCGGCGGGGGTATGGATGCCGGACTCGCTGACCACAGGCAGATCGCCAAGGAGCTCCGAGTGGGCGGCCAACAGGTTGCGCGTTGTGTTTAAGTCCACCGCAAAGGTTCTCAGATCGCGATTGTTGATGCCAATGAGCACCTGCCCCCTGGAGTCTTGCAGTTGAGGCAAACGCAACACCCGCTGCAACTCTTGGGAGGTGTGCACCTCCAGCAGAGCCGCCATGCCCAATTGCCGAATCAGCTTGAGAAAGTAGCCCAAATCCGCATCGGAGAGAATGGCGGCAATCAAGAGCACCGCATCTGCCCCCAGGCTGCGGGCCCAGAGGATTTGGTAGGGGTAGAGGATGAACTCCTTGCAGAGGATGGGGATCCCTACTGCCTGACGGATCCGGCGCAGATACTCGCCGCTGCCCTGAAAGAACCGCTCATCTGTGAGCACCGAGAGGCAACTGGCCCCACCGGCTTCATAGCTCTGGGCAATGGCTACCGGGTCAAAGGGATCCCGCAGAACGCCGCGGCTGGGAGAGGCTTTTTTGACCTCGGCAATAAGGGAAACAGGGTGAGGCGACTGGGTGAGGGCCGCCACAAAATCCCGCACCGGCGGGGCTTGATCCAGTTGCTGTTGCAATTGCTTGAGGGGAAGCTGCTCCCGTTGCCGCTCCACCTCCTGCTCTTTATGCCAGACGATCGCTTCCAAAATGTGGCGCGGTTTGGCTTCCGGCGCTGTTGTCTGGTACACCTGAGAGGCTACGACCACCGGCGGGGCAGGAGAACGCCGACGAACAGAAAGCGGCTCACCTTGCAGCTCCATACAACCCCCGAACACAACTCTACACCACACCCTAGACTACTTTAGTGCTCCGCCACCGGTTTGAATAGCTACCCCAGGCATCCCCAAAACTCATCTGGCGAAGGCGTTTTTTTTACCCTATGGTTGAGTCTAGAAAGGTGGTGTAGTCTTTATGCGCCTCGGCGAGCCATGTTCTGGCGGCCGTCCATTTTTCCCCGGCCAGGGGCAGTGGCTCGGTGGGGTCAAGGCTGGTGCTGTCCATGCTGTTTTAGAGGAGTTCAGGCGTGCTGTACCTAGCAGAGCTATCCAAGCCGATTGGATTTGCCAAGTCGTCTCTGCAATTGCTGGCCAAGCAGCAGCAGGACAATACCTGGGTGGCCGTGAACGAAGAATCCATTACTTTGGAAGGCCGCATCGCCCAGGAGGCTGGGCGCTTCAAGGATGGGTCATTGGTGCTGGCGGAAATCTCCGGCAACCGTCAGGTCGCCCGCATCAGCGAAGCCGCTCGCCAACTGGTGACCTATCTGCAAAACTTCAGCCAACTTCAGCTCAGAGCCCGCAGCCAGGAGGAGGAGATCGAGGTTTGGAAACAGTCCCTCACCTTTCAGGCGCATGAGCTTACCCGCCGCGAGATGGAGCTAGCAGCTCAAGAAGAAGAGGTGCAGCGGCTGTACGAGCAGTACAAGAGTGTAGAGGAAGATCGCAAACTCCTGGACAGCCTCAAAGAGGAACTGGCAGCCCAGCAGGCTTACTTGGCTGAACAACAGCGCCTGATCGGAGAACAACGGGAAGCTCTGAATCGGCAGCGGCAAGAGTTGGAAGCCCAGTTGCAAGAAGCTCGCTCCAGCCGCTTGGGGGAGGCAGAAGCAGCGCAGCTACAGGCTTTGATGCAACAGCTCCAGGAGAGTCTGCATCCGGCTGGAGATCCCTTGGCGCTTCTGCAAAGCTTGAAAAGCCACATTCAGCAGCAGCAGGAGCACTTGAATCAACAGATTGCCCAACTGGAAGCAGAACGTCAGCAGGCCCAGGCCCGGCAAGACGAGCTGGATCGAGACTACCGCGCTTGGCAAGAACGCCACACCGCTTGGTGGGGATCCCGACAATCCCTGGAGCACAGCCAAGCAGAATGGCAAACTCGACAGGGATCCCTGCGAGCCCATCAAGAGCACCTGCAGAGGATTCTCCAGCAGCTGCAATCTCAAGAGAGCCTATACCAGAAAGCCTCTCGTCTGGTGCAGGAGTACGACTTTATCGTCGATGGCAGCAGCAACGGCAGGGCTGGGGAGCCGGCGATCTCGGTCGAGGAGCTGGCGGCTTTGGTCAGCCAACTGCGCCGAGATTACGAGCAGCGGGCGGCCCAGGTCAGCCAGCAGCGGGCCGAACTGGAGCAAAACCGGCAAACCCTGCGGGAGCTGCAAGAGCGGCTGGCCAGCGCCTCTCCAGAGGAGCGGTTTGACATCGAGATGGATATCGACTATGCCCAGTCTGCCTGCAGTGCTTTGGAAGAAGCCCTGCTGCCTCAGGAAAAAAACCTGCAGCGAGAGTATGAAGAGTTGACCCGCCAGGAAGCCCGCCTTAGACAGCTGCAAAATCAAGCTGCTGCCCCGGTTCAGGTCGATATTGGGCCGCTCCTGGAACAGATCGGCAGCCAGAAGCAGGATCTTCTCCAAGAAAAAGGTCGTCTGCAAACCCTCATTCAACAACTGGAATCGTCCTTGCCTTCTCAGCAGGAGCAGCTCGCCCGCCAACGGCAGGAATTGGAGCAGCAGTGGCAACACCTGGAGCAAGAGGAGGGATCCCTGCGGGCGCGCGCCCAGGCCATGGCAGAAACCTGGGGTCGCCTCAATCACCTGCAGGCCACCCTCTATCCAGAGCGGGATCGGTGGGCAGCGTTGGCGGGAGAATTGGCGCAGTTGGAGACGGAGCTGAGCCAACACCAAGCCAGAAACTCCACCGCACGCGACCACGTCCAACAGGTACACTTTCTCCTGGCTACCCTCGCGCAGGCGTGAGGGAGTTCACGTTTCCTGTGGGGGGTGGGGAGAACCGGCGCAAGGGGAACTACGGCCTTAATTGAGGAAAACAAATCTGGTAAAATTCGCTAGCACCCTGCAGCCACTGGGGCTCCCAATTCTCGGGCGAGGGGACTGCAGAGGTTAGTGCGTTTTGCCCCGCTTCCTGCTTGCAGTTGCCAAGGATATTCCAGTGTGAGGTCAGCTTGTGCGAATTGCGGTCGATGCGATGGGGGGTGACTACGCTCCCGAAGAGATCATCAAGGGCGCCCTGCTGGCCCATCGGCAGCTCCGGGTCGGGATTGCACTAGTCGGTCGTCCAGATTCCCTCAAGCCCTTTCTGCCCCAACCCTTGCCTGCTGGGATCACCATTGTGCCTGCCGAAGAGGATGTGGGCATGGCGGAAGAGCCGCTGATGGTGCGCAAAAAGCCCAAAGCCTCCATCAACATCTCGATGCAACAGGTGCGCTCCAACCAAGCGGATGCCGTGGTGGCCGCCGGGAATACCGGAGCAGCGATGGCTGCGGCCTATCTGAATTTGGGCCGGCTGGCAGGGATCGATCGCCCGGCCATTGGCGCTCTTTTGCCCACTTTGAAAGGCAAGCCGGTGCTGCTGCTGGATGTGGGGGCCAATGTGGATTGCCGGCCCCGCTTTTTGGAGCAGTTTGCCCGCATGGGATCCCTCTACTGCCAGTGCGTGCTGGGGATCGAGAAGCCGCGGGTGGGCCTGCTCAACATCGGCGAGGAGCCCAACAAGGGCAATGATTTGGCTCTGGCCACCCACCAGCGTCTGGCCCAGTTGCCAGGGATCCATTTCGCCGGCAATGCCGAGGGGCGGGATGTGCTGACCGGGGAGTTTGATGTGGTGGTGTGTGACGGCTTTGTGGGCAATGCCCTCCTCAAGTTTGCCGAAAGTGTTGGCCAGGTGATCACCCAGGTGCTGCGGGAGGAGCTGCCCCGCGGCTGGCGCGGCAAGTTGGGCTGCTGGCTGCTCCGGCCCAACCTCAAGCAGGTAAAGCGGCGCATGGACTACGTGGAGTATGGCGGTGCTTTGCTGCTCGGCGTCAACGGCATCTGCGTGATTACCCACGGCAGCTCCAAGGCGCCGATGGTCTACCACGCCATTCGCCTGGCCAAAGAGGCGGCAGAACAGAAAATCCTACAGCGGCTGCAGGCGGAAATGGTTGACCCTCGCGAACCTGAATCCAACCCCAGGCGGCGCACCCGGCCCCTTCAGGTCTACTCTGGCTCTGGCCCGGAAGTGTTGCCGTTGGGATCCCTGGAAAGGACTTCCTCCCGCTGTCCCGAACCCGTGGAAGATGCCCAGCCATAGCCTCCCGACCGTGCGGCTGGTGGGGGCAGGGGCTGCCCTGCCGGATCCCTGCCTGAGCAACGACGATCTCGGCCAGATCGTCGAAACTTCCGACGAATGGATCTGGCCCCGCACCGGCATTCGTCAGCGGCGCATTCTGCCCCCTGAGCTGAGCTTGGTGGATTTGGCGGTCCAGGCAGCCAAGGCCGCTTTGGCTCAGGCCGGGATCTTGCCTCAAGACCTGGATTTGATCCTGCTGGCCACTTCCACCGGTGTCGATCGGTTTGGCTCGGCCCCTCAGGTGCAGGCAGCTCTGGGAGCAACGCGGGCGGTGGCTTTTGATCTGACGGCAGCCTGCACGGGCTTTGTCTTTGCAGTGGCCACGGCAGCGCAGTTTTTGCAAACCGGGCTGTATCGGCGGGCCTTGGTGGTGGCGGCGGATGTGCTCTCCCGTACGGTGGACTGGGCAGATCGCACCACCTGTGTCTTGTTTGGAGATGGGGCCGGGGCGGTGGTTCTAGAGGCGGGGGAAACCGGCGGGATCCTCAGCATTGAGCTGCGCAGCGATGGCAGTGGCAGCGAGCTACTCAGCTTGTCCATGGCTACAGAGGCCAAGCCCCTGGTGGGATCCCTGCAGGTGGGGCAGTATCGCTGCTGCCCCATCACCATGAATGGCCGCGAGGTGTACAAGTTTGCCGTCCAGGCGGTGCCGGAGATCATCGAGAAGGCTCTCTTTCGGGCTGGGATCCCGGCGGAGGCGGTGCAGGGATATTTTATTCATCAGGCCAACCAGCGCATTCTCGATGCGGTAGCCAAGCGCCTGCAGCTGGATCCGCAGCGGGTGGCCAGCGTCTTAGAGCATTACGGCAACACCTCGGGCGCTTCGGTGCCGATTGCCTTGGCCACTTGGATCGAGCAGGGACGCTTTGGCGCCGGCGATCTGGGGGTGATGGCGGGCTTTGGCGCCGGCCTTACCTGGGGGGCGATTGTGTTTCGTTGGGGGAAATGAATTGATGACCGTTGCCTGGATCTATCCCGGCCAGGGATCCCAAGCGGTGGGCATGGGAAGGGACTTGCGGAACTGGCAGGGAGCAGGCCAGAAGTTGGCTTTGGCCCGTGAGATGTTGGGATGGGATCCCTTAGCTCTGTCGGAAGACCAGATCCACCAGACCGGCTACACACAACCGGCTTTGTTCACCGTATCGGCCCTGTTGACGGACTATCTCTACGCCCAGGGTCAGGCTCCTGCCTGCACTGCCGGCCACAGTCTGGGCGAATACAGCGCCCTCTACGCTGCCGGCGTGTTTGATTTCGAGACCGGCCTGCGGCTGGTGGCGCTGCGGGGCCAACTGATGGAAGCTGCAGGGGATCCTCCAGGCCACATGGCAGCGGTGATGGGGTTTGACCGCGACAAGCTAGAGCATCTGTGCCAGATGATCCCCGATGTCACCCTTGCCAACGACAACAGCCCGGATCAGGTGGTGATCAGCGGCTCAGTGGAGGGGGTGCAAGCCGTCTGTGAGCAGTTGCAGGCCAAGCGCACCGTTCCCCTCAAGGTAAGTGGCGCCTTTCACTCGCCCTTTATGAAGGCTGCTGCCGAGGAGTTTGCCCACACCCTGCGCGCTGTTGAC
This sequence comes from Synechococcus sp. R5-15, assembly GCF_047462035.1. Lineage (NCBI taxonomy): Bacteria > Bacillati > Cyanobacteriota > Cyanophyceae > Synechococcales > Synechococcaceae > Synechococcus > Synechococcus sp. R5-15. The sequence continues at coordinate 25,952 of NZ_JANSIK010000057.1, forward strand.
TTTCAGCCGCCGCGAGTGCCCGTCTACAGCAACTGCACTGCCACCGCCAGCCGGGATCCGCAAGCCCTTAAGCAGGCGCTGCTGGCCCAGATGACTGCCCCTGTCCGCTGGCGAGAAACCGTGTTGCAGATGGCCGCCGACGGCATCCAAGAGGTGTGGGAAATCGGCCCCGGCAACGTGCTGACGGGCTTGGTGAGGCGAACGGTGCCGACCCTGACGCGGTGCAATTTCAGCAACCTCAGCAGCTAGGGGATCTGCTATGGAGCTCCGCTAACGCGACCAGGATCCCTCCAAGTGGGATCCAACCGGCAAGCGACCCTGGGCCGGGATCTGTCCCAACAACACCTGCAGCAACGCCTGTAGAGAGACGGGGGTAGTGCCGTAGCAGGCCAAATAGACCGGGATCTGGGGCAGGGCAAAGGCGTCGTAGGGGGATCCCAAGGCCAACCCAATCACCTTTTCCGGGGGAAGGGATCCCAGTAAGTCCGCCAGCAACTCCTTCTGAAGCGGGTAACGAAACAGATCAAGGGATCCCACCAGCACTTGGTCAGCTCTTGACGCCCCTTGCAGGGTTGTTTGCAAATCCTCAGGGGTAGGCTCTGGGCTGATCTTGAGAACCTGAGCACCGGGCCAGACATTTTGGAAAAGATCCCCCAGAAGAGGCACAGGGGTAATGAGCAGCGGGTCGGGGGCCAAGGGAGGCAGGGATCCCCGTACTAGGGTGATGCTGTCTTGGGCGATTTGGCGGGCCAGTGCCCGGTGGTTTTCCAAGCCGGCAGGGGGGAAAGGGGGGCAGGGGGATCCCAGCCTGTAGCGCCGCTTCAAGGCCAAAATCCGCTCCACCGACTGATCCAACTGCTCAACCGACAAGCGCCCGGCACGGAACTCCCGCAGCAGATGGGCATAGGCTTCTTTTTGGATGGCCGGGCTAAAGCCGGGATCTGCCCCAAACACCAGCACATCGGCTCCTGCCCTAAAGGCCAGTTCTGCCGCTTCGGGAATGCCGTAGGTGCGGGCAATGGCCCCCATGGTCAGGGAATCCGTCAGGACAAGACCCTTGAAACCCAGCTTCTGCCGCAGCCAGCCCGACACCACCTCAGGGGCCAGCGTTGCCGGTTGCAAGGACTTCGTCCCGCTGTCGCCGACGGATCCCAGAGCCGGCATCACCACATGCGCCGTCATCATCGCCTCTGCCCCTGCCCGGATCAAAGCCTGAAACGGGCGCAATTCCGTGGTCTGTAGCGCCTCCAGAGGGCGATCCACCCGCGGCAACCCCAGGTGGGAATCGATATCGGTGTCCCCATGACCGGGAAAATGTTTGGGCGTGCAGAGGATCCCGGCTTGCCGATAGCCGCGCCACAGGGCCAGGCCATAGTCCGCTACCTGTTTCGGGTCTGACCCAAAGGCTCGGATGCCAATGATGGGGTTGTGAGGGTTGCTGTTCACGTCCACAACAGGGGCGAAGTTGAGGTTAAACCCCAAACTTTTCAGCTCCGTTCCCACCGCACGGGCCATAGCTTCCGCCTTTGCCAGGGATCCCGCTGCTGCCACTGCCATGGCGCTGGGGAACACCGTCACCCCCTCGGTAAGGCGCACCACCGGCCCCCCCTCTTGATCAATGGCTATCCATAGGGGGACACGGGCCTGTGCCTGAGCGGCGGCAATGAGCTGGGCCACCTGAGGCAACGTTTGAATGTTGCCGGCAATCGAATAGAAGATCAGCCCGCCCACGTGGTAGTCCCGGATCATCTCCTCGAGAGCGGAGGAAAACTCAGCTCCCTCAAAATAAACCAGAAACAGTTGCCCCACTTTCTCCTCAAGGCTCCAAGCCCTGGGATCCACTGCGGCAGCGGGACGGGATCCTATCGAGCATGTCAAAGCAGATGTCCTAAAGCAGATGTCCTTGGGCGTCGCTGCCAAGAAAGCCGGTCAGGATGAGCGTAAACTACCCGACATCAACCGCTAGGCGGTACGGAGCGGGCTTTTAGTAGCCCTGCAGTTAGCAAGCCAACCACGAGCCTCTGGGGTGGTTTACAGCACCCCCAATCGACCGTTACCAGTGCCTTAAACAA
>NZ_JANSIK010000058.1:0-2802 GCF_047462035.1 Synechococcus sp. R5-15
AATTCGGCATCGGCCAATGGCAACTGCCGGAGGTGTTTGACTTTTTGGCAGCCCATCCCCAACTGCAGTGCGTTGGGCTCCATGCCCACATTGGGTCACAGATTTTTGATCTACAGGGCCACCGCGACCTGGCGGGGGTGCTGGCCCAGATCTGGCGGCAAGGGCTGGGCAGAGGGTTGCCCCTACAAGAGCTGAATGTGGGTGGGGGCCTGGGGATCCGCTATGTCGAATCCGATGATCCCCCCTCCATCCCGGAGTGGGTGGAAACTGTGGCAACGGCGGTGCAACAAGCCTTTGCCCAGTCCGGGATCCCTTTGCCCAAGGTGCTCTGCGAGCCTGGACGATCTGTGATTGGGCCGGCTGCCGTGACCGCCTACACCCTGGGAGGGCAAAAGCGGATCCCTCCCAGCGATGACCTGCCCCAGGGACGCACCTACATCACCATCGACGGTGGTATGTCCGACAACCCCCGCCCGATCACCTACCAAGCCCGCTATACCGCCCTTCTGGCCAACCGACCAGAGGCAGAGGCCACGCAGCGGGTAACGGTGGCCGGCAAGCACTGCGAGTCGGGGGATGTGCTGTTGAAGGATGTGCTTCTGCCCGCCCCAATGGCAGGAGAAGTGTTGGTGGTTTTGGCGACGGGGGCCTACAACTACAGCATGGCTTCCAATTACAATCGCTTCCCTCGGCCAGCCGCGGTGCTGGTCAACGAGGGAGAGGCCCAGTTGATTGTGCGGCGAGAAACTTATGCCGACTTAATCCGTCAAGATGTCTTGCCAGAGCGGTTGCTGCGTTGAAGGGGAAGTTTGCCCATACCCATCTGGTCAGTAGAGGCACAGCCTTTCCTGGCAGCGCCGACCGCAGCCAACGCACCTCATGCGAGAAAGACTGGAAGACAGCCAGGAGGTGAGTGGTAGGCTGGTCTGGGGGCCGCAGTCCAACAGGGGTTCTGAGGTGCAGAACGGCACTAGGCAGAAGGTCCGCAATGAGGGGAGCGTGAACGGGGTTTTTCGCCATGCTGGCGGCCTTATGGGCTTGGCTACAGCAGTTTAACTTTCTCAGCCTCTTGGACTGGGCTCTGGCTGTCTTTCTGTTGGCTTTGGCTCTCTACTACACCCGCGAAAGTCGTGCTGGGGTGCTGGTGAGGGGATTTATAGTGCTGCTGGTGCTGTACCTGGCCACAGCCTCTCTCCCCTTGGTTCACCTGATCTTGGATCGCCTGCTCCTGGGCGCAGCTGTAGCCATGGGCGTGCTCTTTCAACCGGAGTTTCGGCGGCTGCTGGAGCAATTGGCAAGAGCCATCCGCATGGAGTGGCCGAGCAACGCAGGCGATGACGAGGAGGATCCTGAGGAAGATTTGGTGGAAGAACTGGTGCAAGCAGTGCGAGAACTTTCCCAAAACCGCACAGGAGCGCTGATTGTGATCGAGCCGGAGCAACCAATTGACTCGCGGGTGTTTACCGACAAAGGAGTACCTCTCCAGGCGCGGGTGTCGCGGGAGATCTTGCAGACCATTTTCCAGACTTCAACTTTGTTGCATGATGGGGCTGTGGTCATCCATCGGAATCGCATTCGCGCAGCGGGGGTCATCCTGCCGGTTTCGGAGCGGGCCGCCTCTCGGCAACTGGGCACACGGCACCGCGCTGCGATGGGGATCACAGAACAGACCAATTGCTTGTGTATTGTGGTCTCAGAAGAAACGGGATCCATTTCCCTGGCGGAGGGTGGGCGCATCGAGCGGCCTCTGACCAGTGCCAAGTTACACGAACTGCTGGTACAGCGATTGCGCAATCCCCGCGATGCCAAAAAACGAGATGCTCCGCTAAAGGGATTGTGGGCCCACCCCTGGTTTCGCAATGGGCCGCTGCGCTGGTGGGGATCCCTTGCCGATCTGACTAAACTCTTTCGCAAACCTGAGAAAACCCTCCCGAAAGACTGATCCCCATGACCCTTTCTCCTGCCCATCTTCTGCAGTTGCCTGCCGACCTAGATCCGCAGTTGTTGCCCCGCCATGTGGCGGTGGTGATGGATGGCAACGGGCGTTGGGCGCAAAAACGGGGCTTACCCCGCAGCGTTGGGCATCAGCGAGGGGTATCGGCCCTGAAGGAGCTGCTGCGCTGTTGCAATGATTGGGGGATCCCAGCCCTTACCGCCTATGCCTTCTCCACCGAGAACTGGGGCCGGGCCCGCGAGGAGGTGGATTTTCTCATGACGTTGTTCGAACAGGTGCTGTGGCAGGAATTGGGGGAAATGGTGCAGCAGGGGGTGCGCATCCAGTTTGCCGGCCAGTTGTCGGCTCTGCCCCACTCTCTGCAGGAAACCATCGTGCATGCGGTGGAATGCACCCAGCACAACAAGGGCATTTGCCTGACGGTGGCCCTCAACTACGGGGGACGACAGGAGATCCTACAAGCCTGCCGCTCCATTGCCACCTTGGTGCAGCAGGGGCTGCTGCAGCCGGATCAGATTGACGAGGCCCTCTTTTCCCAATTTCTCTACACCACCGGCTTATCGGATCCTGATCTGCTGATCCGTACCAGCGGCGAGATGCGCATCAGCAACTTCCTGCTCTGGCAGATGGCCTACACCGAGCAGTATTTCACCCCCATCCTCTGGCCGGATTTCGACCGAGCCGCTTTTCACCAAGCCTTGCTTAGCTATCAGTCGCGGCAGCGGCGGTTTGGCAGGTGAGGATGATCCCTGGTTGGATATCCGTTGCCAACCGGCAGCTAGGTCGTGTTGATCTTATGTTAGGATAGAGAGAATAATTTATAGAGGAAAGAGGATGAAGTTGGTTTT
>NZ_JANSIK010000059.1:0-12067 GCF_047462035.1 Synechococcus sp. R5-15
ACCGCAATGGTAAGTCGTTCAAGTGTGGACACTGCGGGTGGGAAGGGGATGCTGACCATAACGCTGCTCAGGTGATCTCTCTCCTTGGGGCGACTGTAAACTCGCCTGAAATTCCGAAACTTAGCTGTCCTCTGGGTCAGCTAGGGATTGGGATAAAGCCCGCACCCTGCGCATAGCGCGGGTGCCGGGTAGTTTACTCGGCGTGGCAGCTCATCGACTTTCCAGGATCGGGCTATGCTGGACTGAGGACTACACCCATCTCCCTGTTGCTATGCGAGACCTTCTGCGCGACATCCTTCGGGACTGCTCTGGCTTTGTGGAACTGCGCTACCACGGCAAGGTGTTTCGCAGCATCACTGCCGAGAAGGGCCGCCTTGAGCGCACCGCGGTTCGTCGCCGTTCCGGAGTGGGGGTGCGGGTGTTGGAGGCCGGCACTTGGGGCTTTGCTGCCACCGGGGATCCCTCGCCGGCTGCCATTCGGGAGGCCATCGCTGAAGCTCGCCGTGCCGCCCAAGCCAGCGCCGACTACCGCAAACAAAAGCTGGGATCCCTGCCCAGTGTGCGGCTGGCCCAAGGGGAGTTCTGCGAGCCCGGTGTGGAGGAGGTGTTGAACAAACCGCTGGAGGCGAAGATCCAGTTGGCTTTGGAAACCGAGGCGCAGGCCCGGCAGGCCTCTCGCCAAATTAGCTCCGCCAGTTGCACCTACAACGAGATCTACGAGGAAAAAGCCATTGTCACCACCGATGGGGCGGATGTGGCCTTTCGTCTGGTGCGCCCCGAGCTGCGAGTTCAGGCGGTGGCCGAAGCTGCCGGCCAGCTCAGCAGTGGCTCCGAGGCCATTGGGGTAACAGGGGGATGGGATTGCCTGTTCCGCTCGCATCCCTTGCAGATGGCGGAAAAGGCGGCTGCTACCGCGGTTGATTTATTGTCCGCAGGCTACGCAGAAGGGGGATGGGCCACGGTTATTCTGTCGCCTTCCATCGTGGGGCTGTTGGTGCACGAGGCCATTGGCCACACGGTCGAGGCGGATTTTGTCCTGGCGGGTTCTGTGGCTGCCGGCAAGCTGGGGCAGCGGGTGGCCAGCGACTTGGTTACTCTCAAAGACTCCGGCCATTCGGAGTTTATGCCGGGGGCAGGGGGAACCCTTCCTGTGGACGACGAGGGCGTTCCTACCCAAAGCACCACCATCATCCAAAACGGCATTCTGGTCAGCTATCTCCACAACCGCGAAACTGCTGCCCACTTTGGCGTAGAGCCCACCGGCAATGCCCGCGCCTGGGAATATGCCGATGAGCCTTTGATCCGCATGCGCAACACCTTCATTGAACCCGGATCCCAAACGCTAGAGGAAATCATCGCCAGCACTCCCGATGGCTACTTCCTGGATGGGGCCAGGAACGGGCAGGCGGACTCCACCGGCGAGTTTATGTTTGGCGTGGAGCGGGCCTACCGCATTCGCGATGGCAAGCTGGCGGAGTTGCTGCGCGGTGTCACCATCACCGGCAATGCTTTTGAGGTGCTGCAATCGGTGGATGCCGTCTCGCGGGACTTCCTGTGGGACTTGGGATCCGGCCATTGTGGCAAGGGTCAACCGGCCAAGGTGGATGCGGGCGGCCCCTACATTCGCTGTCGGGCCATTGTAGGTGGGCAACAACCTGTGTAGTTATTCCCTTGGCACTCCACAGCTAGCCCAGAGGTGAAGCCTACAGCTCGCTCTGTAAAGGGGACTGGCAGGCCAGCTCCAGGACTACCGAAAGCTGCTGGCCAGGAGCTACACAGAAACTCTGTCCTGCCGGCACGACCGACCGTGGGGGAGTTCACAGAACAGCCAATCCGTCCGCAAAAATTAGGGATCCCCTCACCTGCGGGGATCCCAGATGGGGTACTGGATCAAACCTTAGCGAGGGAAAACCACCTGGGCTCGCAACTCGCCCGGCGGGTTGGCCTGCGTGTGAATGTTGATGTAGTAAGCTCCGGCCAAAAAGCTGGAGACTTGCTCAGGGGTGAGGTTGGCTTCCAGTCGGAAATTCCCCGACTGATTGCCTGGATTCGGCAACATGTTCAAGACAAAGGCCACCGGCCCTGTGGCCTGGGCGAAAGATTGTCCTGAAGGTACGTATCAGGCCAAGCTTCGGATTCATCTCTGGGTTTAAAAGATGGCAAAATCACTGCTACCGAGAGACAAAAATCCCCACCCTGTGGGGGGCGGGGGATGGTGTAGACTGCACGCGGAGCAGAAATCTCTGACCGTACCCATTGGAAGGCATAGCCGGGGAGAGGGTTCACCCAGGCACTTTCCCCAAGCTCGGTTCAGGATAGATCTGTCTATCCTCTGGCCGAGGCAGCCAAGGCGGAGTTCATGATCGGCCAGAACCAGTGGGGCCGCATCAGGATGACAGTGTCGATGACGTGGATGATGCCGTTATCGGCTTCGATGTCCGCTTGGATAACGGTGGCGTTGTTCACCTCGAACACATCCCCTTCAATGGTGAGATCGATGGGGGATCCCTCTACCGAGCCCACACTTTGGTACTTGGCCAAATCTGCCTTTTTCAGGCGACCGGGCACCACGTGGTAACACAGGATGCGAGTCAGTTGGGGGATATTTTGCACCAGAGTGGTGATGGTGCCAGGAGGCAGCTTGGCAAAAGCCCCATCGGTGGGGGCAAAAACGGTAAAGGGGCCAGGGCTTTTCAAAGTATCCACCAGGTTTGCCGCTTTAACGGCAGTTACCAAGGTGGAAAAGCCCTCAGCAGAGACGGCAATATCGACAATATCGGGCATGGCCGGGATCCTTTTGCTGTGAAGTTGTTGCTAACTGGATTGCTGCTCGAAAGGCTTTGGGATCATTAAAGTTGCCACGGGCTAGCGATAATTCTGATCCTGAATGTAGGCGAGGCGGGCTGCTTCCCGGATCCCATATTCCGGTCGGGTGAAGCGATTGAGTTGTCCCTCAAAATAACGGCGGTTCATCATCAAGTGCCGTGGATTTGGATCATCAAGGGGATACAAGAAAGCGGCCCTTCCCGCCTGAATCACGGCTGAGGTGACGTTGTACATGGAGCGCTGGAAGCTAACCCCCAATTGAATCAGCATGTCCTCTTCGCCGCGGCAATGCTTGCGATAATACTCCACCAAATACTGGGGCAAAAAGTGGTACATATCCTGGTGCAAGAGCGTGGGCGGGATCCCGGCGGTGCCCACCGGAAACTTATCGGCGTAGAGGATCCCGTAGTGGAAGTCCAACTGGTTGGTGGGAACTTCGTTGGCCTGAGCGTTGTAGGACTTGGTGCCGCGGAAAGGAGAGGTGCGATAAAACACGGCCTCTACATAGGGGAAGGCAGCCTCATATAGCCAGGTGAATCCTTTGGATTTGGGCACAATATCGTACCATTCTCCCCGAATACGCACGCGATGGTAGATGGGTCGTCCGGCAATGGCGAAGATCCCGTTGACCAAAAAGTTCATCGCCTCCGGCACGCTGGTAATTTTGCCTTCATCGTAGAGATCGCTCATCTCAAAAAAGACCGGAGCCATCACCTCCCAAAACAGGCCCAACACCGAGTACATGGTGGCCTGGCGGCACAGCTCCAAAAACATATCGGGGAAGAGCTTGTATAGCCCCATCAACAAGGGGTTGCCCTGGCAATAGGCGCGGATGGCGCGGTCGGCATTTTGCTTGTATTCTTCGGAATCCATGTAGGGATCCAGCAAGCCCCCCATATCCCGGTGCCAGAGCATGGCCCGCATACATTCTTCGGCAAATTCCATGTTGATGCGGTCATGCCAGAGGTGATGCAAAATCCTGGGCAGCTTGCGCTTCAGCTCCCCCTTTTCCATAAACTCCAGCAGCTCGGGATGGGCCGTAGCCTGGCCTCGCCAAATGCGCAAATCCGCGTTATCCCCCGCGTAGTGGTTGGCCAGCTTCAGATACTCTTCAGGAATGATGAACTTGAAAAAAGGCAAGGGATCCACAAACACCTGCTCGGCAATGTAGAGCAGATCCCGCCAGTAGAAATCCATCGGCACGGCATAGGCTTTGTAGAGGCCGATAATTTGCATCAGGTTTTCCGGCGTATCCGGCAGCATGGATCCCCCTGCCTCTAGGCGGTGGACTATATCCGCAAAAGGATGGGTAGAAGGGGGCAGCTTGCGGGCTGTGAGGGTTGTCGTCATAGAAGAAGTCTCCAACTCTTCAAAAGTTCTGGCTCCTTGAGGTCATTCCCTGGGATCTCAATTCCTGGAAGTTTCCCGATTGCCTTGATCTGCTCCAGAGAAGGCAGCCCAGCTCCCTAGGGAGAATCGGCAAGATCGCCAGCCGAGGCCAGGATAAGCGTTTGCGCTTGAGCCACCTGGGTGGATAGGGTAAACGCCAAGGGTTGTGGCCATTTCACCAGGCTCATGGGCTGGATCCCAAACCAAACGATCAAGGCCGTCAAAATCAGCCCCGGGATCCGCTCCCAGCCGTGCACGCGTGGGTAGTAGGCGGTACGGTTGTCCAATTTGCCAAAGCAGGTGCGGTTTAGCAAAATCACGAAGTACACCGCCGTCAAACCGGTGCCACAGATGCTGATCAAAGTCGGCAAAGGAAAATCCTGATAGCTGCCCTGGAAGATCAAAAACTCCGCCACAAAGCCCACCAGGCCAGGGATCCCGGCGCTGGCCATCCCCCCCAAGATGAGCAGGGCGCTCACTGTGGGCAAGCCTCGCAAGGGGTTGAGCAGGCCGTTGAGCACATCCAGATCGCGGGTTCCCACTTTGCGCTCCACCAAGCCCACCAGATCAAACAGCAGCGCCAAGATGAGACCATGGGAGACCATCTGCACCATCGCCCCGGTCAGGCTAATGGGGGTGGCTGCCGCCATGCCCAGCAAGATGTAGCCCATGTGGCCAATGGAGCTGTAGGCCACCATGCGCTTGATGTCTTTTTGGGCGATGGCTGCCAAAGCCCCGGACAACACGGCAATGGCTCCCCACCAGGCTAGGATCCCGCCCAGGTCGGCCCAAGCTTGGGGAAACAACTGCAGCCCAAAGCGAAACAGACCGTACGTGCCTAACTTGGAGAGGATCCCTCCCAGAAGGATGGCCACTGGCGGCGACGACTCCCCGTATGCATCAGGCAACCAGGTGTGGAAGGGGATCAGCGGCATCTTAATGCCGAAAGCCACGATCAAGGCCAACAGCGTCAAGGTCTGGGCAACAGGGCTGAGAGAGGTGATGCGGATCTCCAGCAGCTCAAAGCTATGGGGATCCCCCAGCCAGTAGATGGCCAAAAAGGCCCCCAACAGAAAGATGGCGGAGACGGCGGTATAAATCAAAAACTTGATGGCAGCATAATCCCGCTTGGGGCTGCCCCAAATGGAGATGAGCAGGTAGATCGGGATCAGCACCAGCTCGTAAAACAAGAAGAACAAAAGCAGGTTCTGGGCGACAAAAGCCCCGTTGACCGACCCGCTCATGAACAAAATGCAGCCGTATAAGAGGTTGGGCCGCTTCACCTCTGGCTCAGCTGTCAGCACCGCAATCAGCGTGAGCAGCCCATTCAAAGCCACCATCAGCAGGGAAAACCCGTCCAGGCCCAGGGAATAGCTCAGCCCAATTGCCGGGATCCAATCCCACCGCTGCACCCACTGCAGCCCTTCCGCTTGCAGGTCAAAGTTGGCAAACAGCAGCAGCGAGATCCCCAGCAGGATCCCGGCCAAGGCCACCGCCAGCTTTCGCCCCCCCAAGCCTAAGAACAGGAGCAGGGATCCCAAGATCGGCAACACAATCAAGGCACTCAGCATGGTCTTTTCCCTCTTTATCTAAGGACTCCGTCCCGCTACCTTGCCCAAGCCTAGAGAATCAGCCAGCCCAGCAGGGCCACCCCCACCACAATCGTCAGCACGTAGGCTTGCAACTGGCCAGAGGTGGTGTATTTCAAAACCTGTCCACCCGCCAATACCGCCAAGCTGGTCAAATTTACCAAGCCGTCTACCACATAGCGGTCGAACAAGGCTGTAACCTCAGAGATGATGCGTACCGCAAACACCACACTGGCCCGGTAGAGCTTGGGGGTGTAGAAGTCGTTGGCCAACAAATCCTGCCAGTCGGCCAAGAAGGCCCAGTCCACCGGTCGTCGCTGCGGACGCAGATACAGCCAGGCTCCCAAGGCAATGCCTGTCAAGCTGGATCCCGTCATTACCCCAACAGGGATCCCTTCCAGAGCGGGAATCAGACCTAGTGCCGCTAGGATCATGGGCATGTGCAGCGCCACCCCCATCGTGACCGTCATGGGCAGCATCATCGGCCAATGCACCTCCGGCGAACGCTCGCTCATCTGCTGCGGCTTGCCCCCCCAGATCAGGCCAAACACCCGTGTCAGCCCTAGGGCCGTTACAGCATTGGTAACCAGCACAACTGCCGCCCACAACCCCTGCCCCGATTGCACCAACTGCTGCCACAGATCCGTCAGCACCCAAAAGGAACCGAAAGGCGGCAAAGCGATGATTCCGGCCATTCCGGTCAAGAAGCACAGACCTGAGATAGGACGCCGCGACCACAGCCCGCCCAGGTAGCGCAAATCCTGGGTAATGCTGTTCCAGATCACCGTGCCCGGAGCCATCACCAACAGAGCCATGGCCGGAGCATAGGTCAGCAGCAACCCATAGGCTTGCTGGGGATGACCGGTGCCCACCGCCACAAAAATCAAGCCCATGTAGGCACTCACCAGATAAGACAAAGCTCGCTTGGCGTCGATCTGGGCCAAGGCCACCAGGGATCCCCCCACCGCTGTCAAGCCGCCGATGGTTAGCATCACCCTTAGCACTGTTGGGGAAAGCTCGTAGAGGGGTTGCAGGCGAATCAACACCCAGGCCCCTGTGCCCACCACCACTGCGTTCCGCAAAATCGAGGCCGGGATCGGCCCTTCCATCGCCTCATCCAGCCACAGGTGCAGAGGAAATTGGGCACACTTGCCTACGGGGCCGGCCAGCAACCCCAGCCCTACCAGGGCCAGCAGGGTGGGATCCACAGTGACAGATCCTGCCTGCACCGCCTCTGCCCAGGCCGCCAAATCCTCAAACTCCCAGGAGCCGGTCAGGGGATAGATGGCGATTACCCCCATCAAGAGCAACAGGTCGCCGATGCGCTTGGTTAAAAAAGCATCCCGCGCTCCCGTCACCACCAGCGATTGGTTGAACCAAAAGCCCACCAACAGGTAAGTGCCCAGGGTCAAAATCTCCAGGATCACGTAGCTGAAAAAGAGGGAGTCGCACAAAGCCAAGGCACACATCCCCCCCTCAAACAGGCCCAGCAGGGAGAAAAACCGCGCCCAGCCCCAGTCCATTTCCATGTAGCCAAAGCCGTAGATCTGGGCCACCAGGTTCAGCCCCGTCACCACAGCGCAGGCCCCCAGAGTTACCGATGACACCTGCAGCGGCAGCTCTAACATCAGATCCCCCACCTGTAGCCAGGGCAACCGAATGACCTGCGCCGGCTGATCCCAAATCGCCACCAGCGCCCCCACGCTGTGCAGGAAGGCCATCAACGTCAAGAGCGCATTCAGATAACCTGCCGGACGTGGTCCCGTGCGCCGGGTGATTCCTGGGGACCAGATCAGCGCTCCTGCCCACGCCACCAAGGCGTAGAGGGGAATCAGCCATGCAGTTGTGACCAGCCCGTTCAAGCTCATAATCCTCCTTCGGCCAGGGATCTTGGCCAAACTGGAACACTTGCTGAGATCCTGTAAAAAGTCTTAATCAGCATCTTAGCTGCGAACTAGGATAGATAAAAATTGAACTTTCCGATAAAAACTATAGACAAAAATCTATAGTTCAAGCAGGGGGAGCAGAATAACCTCTGTCGTTGTCACCCCCTCACTCTCTAAAGCGTAGATGGAAATGAACCCCTTGGGAACCTAAGGATTTGCGATTGTTTGGACACAGGGAATGATCAAGAAAACTGGGTTTAGCGCTCCGCACCGCCAAAGCGAAGGCCTACGGCCCGCTGTCGCGACAGAGCGGCTTTGTGTTATGGTACGGGTTGATCTCCGCCAACTTGAATATGGCGCAGTGTCAATAAAAAGTGTCTGGGAAGTGTCTGGGAGTTCATCCCAGTAGTTGGGGCTATGGCATCTGCTAACGCAAACACGGCCCCGTCCACCCCTTCTCCCAAGGTTGCTGCTCAAGCTGCTGTGAAATTGCCGAGAAGACTGAGAACAACGACTTAGAAGGGCGTTTTGACTTTGGGTTGCTTGACCTTCAGCTCGCGAATCCGTTTCAACATCTTCTGGAAATACTCCGCTAGGTAGTCCTCAAGAGAGGTCAGAGAGGCCAGTTCAATCCCCAGGGTTTCGCATACAGGCGTCATATCGGCGTGCATGGGTTCTTTGGCCGCGATCACCTCCACAAACGCCAGCCGGTCGGCAATGTTCCAGCTCCACTGAAAAAACTGCGCCACCTTGCGCGCCCCTCTCAGCAGTCCCAGCGGCATGGTGCTGACTTTGGCCTTTTTGCCGGAGAGCTGCTCGCACAAGGCAATGACTTCTCGAGCCGTCCAAGCCTTGGGCCCCACCAAGGGAAAGATTTGCTGCTTGGCAGCTTCTACAGTGAGAGCTCGCACCGCAAACCGGGCTGCATCTAGGGTGTCTAGGTAGGCCGTTGGCATGCCCTCGCCGGTTACCCAGACGATTTGTTCTTCCAAGATGGGGATGGCGTACTGGCCAATCAACCCCTGCATAAAGCCCGCTGGCCGGAAAATGGTGTAGGGCATCTGGGATCCAACCAAATACTTCTCAATGTGATGCTTGAAATTCATCAGGGGCACATTGGGATACTCGTGGTGGGCGCCCATGATGGAGAAAAAGATAAAATGCCCTACCTGGGCAGCCCGTGCCGCATTGATCAGGGCAACCTTGCCATCCCAGTCCACCTGACGGGCGCTGAGGGTGTCGGTCACCCGCACCGTAGCACAGTCGAGCACCGCCTCGATGCCTTCCATGGCGGAGTTGAGGGTGCTGGGCTGAAGCAGATTTCCCACTTTCAGTTGAGCGCCCCATTCACTCAAGAAAGCAGCCTTTGCCGGATTTCGCACCAGACAGGTAACTTGGTGTCCCTCTTCGATGGCTCGGCGTACCACTTGACGGCCCAGCGTTCCCGTCGCCCCCACAACCAGCACGTTCATAAAATTATCATTTCTTAACCTTAGGCTTAGTCTATCAGACCAGCGCAACTCCCGACACAACCTTAGAGGCAGCAACAAACCAATGGGGATCCTCTGCCAAGCCGGCTTTGAGGGATCCCCAAAGTTGGGTACTGAAGCGTCTAGCTGGCCAGCTCGTTCATGCGTTGCGCCAGGGTAAAGTCCAGTTCTGTAATGCCCCCGGCATCGTGGGTGGTAAGATGCACCCGCACGCGGTTGTAGACATTGGTCCATTCGGGATGGTGCCCCATGCTCTCGGCCACCAAGGCCACACTGCTCATCCAGCCAAAGGCTTCGACAAAGGAGCGAAACTGAAATTGACGATGCAGCTTCCCATCCTGCAAAGACCAGCCGGGCAGTTTCTCCAGCTTGGCCTGGATCTCGGCTTCACTTAGCTTGACGGGTCTGGACATGGGCGTTCCCTCCGGTCGATGCCATCGTTTTCATCACGCTTTCATCAAAGGAGCAACTGAGAGCGGATCCCGGCTTATTCACAAAACTTCATGACCTTTGTATTCATGCTCTTCTACATGCGCGTCTATGGGCGCGGGGCTGAGCGGCTTGTACAACCAGTAGCCTTGTACAGCAAAGTGGGCCTGCTGATAGAAATGGAGGGCGGCTTGGTTGTGATGGTAAACCTGCAGGGTAATGGCAGCTAGCTGCTGCTGGGATCCCCAGCGTTCCACCTGTTGCATCAAAGCTCTGCCCAGGCCCTGCCGGCGATGGGCGGGATCCACCCAGAGCAGAAAAATGTAGGCTACCCGCCGATGGGTGGCTTGATCGGTGGAGATGCCGGCCCAAACACAGCCCACCGGCTCTGCAGTTTCTTCTTTCAAGATCCACCAGCAGGGGGTGCGGGGTGGGTCGAAGAGGCGATCCAGCGTCTCTTCCAGGTGATCCCAGTTGCTTTGCTCTGGAAAAGATTCCTGCAACGTGGCCTGCAATCCTCGTCGCACCCAGGGCCGATCCCAGGCTGAACCGATGCGCCAACGATAACCCACAGGCAGAGGGATCCCTTGTTCAGCCATCCTCAGGCATTTGCAGAAAGGGCCACAGGCGTCGCTTCTTCTAGAGGGGCAGGCTGGGCCATATCCTCCGGCAGAAACGAGCGAATGCTCACCACCACCAGGGTAAACAGAAACACCAGCAGGATGAGGGCAGGAAAGATATATTGCCGCAAGATGTTCATATTTCTACATAACCTTGGTCTCTACAGCATAGCGTGCAGGGAGGGATCCCTGGGCACCCTTTCGGATCATCCTCATCTCAATCCCTATCAACTGACCCTGGGGGATCCCATGCGTCAATAAGGTGAGAAAGTGTAGCCTACGATTCCAAAGTGAGGTTGGCTGTGCATTAAGGTCGAGCGTAGTTGTGGGTCATCCGCCCCACCTGATCCCACTGCTGCGCGACGCGAGCGGAGAATCCATGAGCACCCCCAATCGCCCCTTGAAGACCCTTGGGATCCCTCCCAATGCTTGGGCCGTGAATGCCGAAATGGCCGACATCACCCGTCCGCCCTTGGATCCCCGGCCCATCCTGCTACCCACCTCCAGCAAAACCCTGCGCTTGGATCTGGCCAAGGCGGCGTTGTTGGTGATCGACATGCAAAACGACTTTTGTCATCCCGACGGTTGGCTGGCCAGCATTGGCGTCGATGTTACACCTGCACGGGCTCCCATCGGCCCTCTAAAAGCCCTACTGCCCCGCCTGCGACAAGCTCAAGTGCCGATTGTGTGGGTGAACTGGGGCAATCGCCCTGACTTGCTCAACATCAGCGCCGGCTTGCGACATGTGTACAACCCCACCGGAGAGGGAGTAGGGCTGGGGGATCCCTTGCCTAAGAACGGGTCTTTGGTCCTCACGCGGGGCAGTTGGGGCGCTGCTGTGGTGGAGGAACTGGAGGTCAAGCCCGAGGATATCTGGGTGGATAAGTTCCGCATGAGCGGCTTTTGGGATACCCCTCTCGATAGCATTCTCAGAAACCTGGGGCGCACCACCCTCTTTTTTGCCGGTGTGAACATCGACCAGTGCGTCATGACCACGCTGCAAGATGCCAATTTCCTCGGCTACGACTGCATTTTGCTGGAAGACTGCGCCGCCACCACCTCTCCTGAATACTGTTTGCTAGCTACCCTCTACAACGTCAGGCAGTGCTTTGGCTTTGTCGCCTCCTCCTCAGATTTGCTCGCGGCTCTCCCCTGTTAGCACTTGCCCACTATTCACCCCTCATCTCTTGAGCGGAGGATCCGGATGCAAACGCTTTCCCGCTGTGTGATCCCAATTGTTAAAACCCCTGCCGATTATCAGGCTTTTCGCATCAGCCCCCACGATACCAATCGCCTGGCCATCGTGTTCGATCCTTCTCATGCTCAGATTTCTCTAACCTTTTGTGTGGAGATCTTCGATGAGGGAGGCAAAACCCCTCCAAATCGCCATCAAATGGCTGTGGAAATGTTTTTTGTTCTCAAGGGGGAAGGCCTGGCCATTTGCGATGGAAAAGCGGCCCCCATCAAAACCGGAGATAGCATTCTGGTACCGCCGACCGGTGTACATGAAATCCACAATACCGGCCCAGGCCGCCTCTACGCCCTCTGCTTCATGGTGCCCAACGAAGATTTTGCCGAGCTCATCCGCTCCGGCACTCCTGCGGACTTGGATGAGGAGGATTTGCAGGTGCTGTCGGGGGGCTGGAGAAGGGCATTTGCTGAGGCTTAGGCCTCAATGGCTCTGGGAGCTGTAGAGGTTGGAAGTCAGGGGTACTGATACATTCACGCTGAACTCTCCTGAACATGGTTCAGGAAAGAAGCGATCGCAATCCTGCCTATCTCTGAGCAGGAAGGCGGTATCCCGCAAAGCCCTGAGGAATACCCCCCGAGCGCTTTCC